>BBBN01000235.1 GCA_001311585.1 Thermus sp. JCM 17653 | reverse complement strand
CCCGCCTCGAGGCGGTGGCCGCGGCCGCCGGGCTTTTGTGATAGCCTTGGGGCATGGCCGAGCGCGCCCGCAAAAAGGTTCCTGAGCCCTTTCCTGGGGCCTACTACCTGGCCGGGGCCATCACCGTGGCCCTCATGCTCCTCTTCCTGGCCCTGGGGGCGAGCCTTCCCCCCGGGGTGGCGGGGTTTCTGGTGGCCTTCGTCCTGGGGCTCACGGTGAGCCCTAGGTACGTGCCTTTTTTTTCTGGTGGCCGGGGTCTTCTCGGCGGCCATGGGCTTTTTGGGGCGGGAGCCAGGTGGCTGGGGGGGTGTGGCCCTGGCCCTCTCCCAGCTTCTGGTGGCCCGCTTCGTGAAGGCGTGATGGACCCCAACCGCTTGGCCCAGGCCCTCTCCCTCCTCGGGGTGGCGGGGTACGTGTACTTCCTCTGGCTTCGCCCCAACCCGGAGGGCATCGCCCTGGCCCTGGGCCTGGCCCTGGGGGGAGCGGGCCTGGCCTACGGGGAGAGGCCCTTCCCCGTGCCCCTCTTCCTCGGGCTTCTGGCCCTTTACCTCCTCCTCCAGGCCTTCTTCGGCTATCCCCTCCACGCCCTGCTGGGAGGGGCCGTGGGCCTGGGGCTGCCCTACCTGGCCTACCGCCTGCGGAAGCCCGCCAGGTAAAGGAGGGCTCCCAGGAGCAGGCCTTCCCCCATGGCGGGGAGGTAAAGGGCGAGCTCCCTTAGGTCCAGGTGCAGGTAGAGGAGAAGGGGCCAGGGGGTGAGGGCCCAGGCGAGGCCGGGCCTCCCGTAGCCCGCCGCCAGGAATAGGCCCGCTCCCAGGCCCCGCAGATAGGCCAGCCACCCCGAGCCCCACTGGTTTTGGTAAACGAACCAGAGAAAGTTGAGCCACACCCCTAGGGCCAGAGGGGGAGGCGCTTTTCCAGCCGGAAGGCGAGGGCCAGGAGGAGGGGGAAGGCCAGGGCTTCAAGCACGGGCCACCCCCGGGCTTTGGGCCTCGAGGTAGGCCACCAGCACCTCCAGGGCCTTTTCCACCGCCTCGTCCAGGTCCTCCCCGGGGATGACGGGGGTCCCTTCCTCCTGGGCCAGGCGGAGGAGGTGGTCCTGGATGAGGCGGATCTCGGGGAAGTGCCGCAGGTACTTTTCCTGGGGGCGGGCGTGAGCGTCTCCCGGTCCCGCAGGAGAAAGCGGTCCCGATGGAGCTTCTCGTCGTGGAGGACCACCAGCATGGGCACGGTGAGGACCCTTTCCCGGTGGGGGTGGTCCAGGTAGCGGGGCACCACGTGGACCCCTTCCAGGACGATGGAGGTGCCCTCCAGGGCGCTCCGCTCCTGGATCGCCCTAAGGCCCACCGCCACCCGGGCCACCTGGTCCAAAAACCCCCTCAGGACCCGGGCCTCGTGGCTCTCCTGGGTGAGGAGGCTTGGGGTGAGGGCCTTCCAGGCCTCAAAGGTGGAGAGGTGGAGGGTGGGGAGGAGGTCCTGGGAGAGGCTCGCCCGGAAGACCTCCCGCACCGCGTCGGAGGGCACGATGTGGGTGATGCCGAGCCGGTAGGCCAGGGCCGAGGCCAGGACGCTCTTCCCCACCCCCGTGACCCCTCCGATGAGGATGTGGACCGGCCGGGCGCTCCTCCGGAGGCTCCGCAGGAGAAGGTAGCGGCGGGCCTCTTCCTCCCCCACCTCCTTGAGGAGGGCCTGGTACACCCGTTCCCTGAGCTCCGTGCGCCCCACCACCCGCCTGCCCTCCTGGCGCAGGGCCCGCTCCATCTCCCGGGCCAGACGGTAGGCCTGCTCCGGGGAGAGGCCGATGCCCATGAGGGACTGGGCCAGGATGCCCTTGGAAAAGGGCATGCGGGGCTCGCCCCCCTCCTCCTCCACGAAGAGCTCCCCGGCGAAGGCCTGGCGCTCCAGGTAGCGCCTTCCCGCGCCCTTGCCCTTGGCCCGGGCCACCTCCTCCGCCACCACCTGCTCCAGGCGGCGGGCGGAGATCCTGCGCACCCCCTCTTCCCTCAGCCGGCGCTCCACCGCCTTGGCCAGGGCGTGGGCCTCCTTCAGGGGAAGCCCGGCTTCCTCCAGGCTCTGGGCCAGGAGCCCTTTGGAAAAGGGCCTCTGCCGCTTCCCCCGTAGGACGAGGATCTCTTCAAAGGGGAGGGTCTGCCGGGAGAGCCTTTCCGCCACCCCCTGGTCCAGGGCCTTGGCCACCTCCTCCAGGAAGACCTGCCGCAGGGCCTTGGGCCCCACCTCCTTGCGCCCTTCCTCCTTGAGGCGCTCCTCCACGGTGTGGGCCACGGCCTGGGCGGCCTCGAGGGGCACCCCTAAAGGCAGGAGGGCCTCCACCAAAAGCCCCTTGGAAAGGGGCCAGCGGCCCCGCCTTAGGCGCACGAAGACCTCGCCCATTGCCCCGCATCATAGCATTTCCCGCTTGGGAAAGGGCTTTCCTTGACAGCTCCTTTACCGTGTTACCATACCTTACGGCTTGGCGCCGTAGCCAAGGGGTAAGGCAGAGGTCTGCAAAACCTCCATTCGCCGGTTCGAATCCGGCCGGCGCCTCCAAAGGCAAGGGCGCGTAGCTCAGGTGGCCAGAGCACTACCTTGACACGGTAGGGGTCGGTGGTTCAAGTCCACTCGCGCCCACCAGGAAGCCCCGGGAATCCCGGGGCCTTGCCTTTACGGGACTTCTATCTGGATTTCCCCTGCCTCGGCCTGGAACCCCAGGGTCTTGTGGGTGCCGTCACAAAAGGGCTTCTTATGGGAACCGCCACAGCGGCAAAGGGCCAGGTTACCCTTGGGCAGGGGGATTTCCTCCCCGCCAAGGCGCACCTTGGTTCCCGGGGGGAACTCCACCACGTAGGGTCCGTTTTCCCGAAAGCGGATCCGCATGCCCCCAGTATAGGGTTAGACTGGCCCCGTGGGGGGCCCGCCCTGGGGCTACGGAATGGTGGAGGCCTTTAGGCTAGAGTCCGCCTTCAGGGAGCGTCTAGACCGGCTCGCCCCCAAAGACCCCTTGGTCCTGGCTGTCTCGGGGGGCGGGGACTCGGTGGCCCTGGCCCACCTGGTCCGGCGGGCCGGGCGGAG
>BBBN01000234.1 GCA_001311585.1 Thermus sp. JCM 17653 | reverse complement strand
TGCGGGTGCGGGACACTTACGCCCGCTGGAGCCGGGAGACGGGCGTGCCTGGTACGGCCGGAGCTACGACCGGGGCAACTGGCGGGCGGCGGACCCCGTGAACCGGGCTCTCTCCGCTGGGGCCAGCTACCTCTACGGCCTGGCCCACGCCGCCATCGTCTCCCTGGGCTTTAGCCCCGCCTTGGGCTTCATCCACACGGGGAAGCTCCTCTCCTTCGTCTACGACATCGCCGACCTCTACAAGGCCGACTACCTGGTGCCCGCCGCTTTCCGCACCGTGGCCGAGTCCGAAGAGGCCGTGGAGCGGAGGGTGCGCCGGGCTACGGGAAGCTATCCAGGAGGGGAGGCTCCTGGAGCGCATGGCCGAGGACCTCTTGGGCCTCTTCCGAGGCCTTGGCCTTCCCGAAGGCGAGGACCCGGTGGAAGAGGACCCCACCCGCCCCGGGGGCCTTTGGGACCTCGAGGGGGAGGTGGAGGGCGGGGTGGCCTATGGTGGTGATGATCCTGGAGAAGGTTCCGAGGAGCCTTAGGGGGGACCTCACCCGCTTTCTGGTAGAGGTGGACACCGGGGTCTTCGTGGGCCGGGTCAGCGCCACGGTGCGGGAGCTCCTTTGGGAGCGGGCCGTGGAGAAGGCCGAGGGCGGCAGGGTGGCCCTGGCCTACCGGACGAACAACGAACAGGGCTTCGCCCTCCGGCTCCACGGCTATCCGGATCGCTTCCTGCGGGACTTTGATGGTATAGTGCTGGTGAGCGTTCGGAACGCCGAGGCGATGCGGAAAGCGGAGAAGCTGGCTAGGCAAGTTGAGAGGCACCAGAAGCGCCTCGCCAAGGGTTCCGAAGAGGACCTTGAAAACTAAACCCGTAGCCAATCCCAAGTAGACACATAAAGGGGGGTTAGGGGCCGTTTTTGCCGTCCTGGTCAAGTGTAGTCCCCACGCACGTGGGGATGGACCGGCATCCCACCCACCACCGCTACCATTCCACTCGTAGTCCCCACGCACGTGGGGATGGACCGTTAGCGGGGGTGGGGTTGAGGGAGACCGTCCCGTAGTCCCCACGCACGTGGGGATGGACCGCAACCACCACCCGAGCACCCCGAGTGCCATCCGTAGTCCCCACGCACGTGGGGATGGACCGCACCACGTCCCCCTCCCGGACCGCGATAAACGCGTAGTCCCCACGCACGTGGGGATGGACCGAGGTTCGAGATGAGCCCCGGCGCCCCTACGAGGTAGTCCCCACGCACGTGGGGATGGACCTGACGGGCTCAGCGCCTTTGGACACGGACACGCGTAGTCCCCACGCACGTGGGGATGGACCGTCCCCCCGCGCGCTCACGGCCACCTCCGCTCGGTAGTCCCCACGCACGTGGGGATGGACCGTCCGTTAGCGTGGGCTCCAACATCCCTGCCGTGTAGTCCCCACGCACGTGGGGATGGACCGGCGCCCCTCCCGATAGAGAGAGGCCATCTCCTGTAGTCCCCACGCACGTGGGGATGGACCGCCGCCCCTCCTAGCTATGCCGCACCACCACGGGTAGTCCCCACGCACGTGGGGATGGACCGCTAGCTGCGTCCAAGGCGAGTTTCGCGGCGTGTAGTCCCCACGCACGTGGGGATGGACCGCGAGGGCCGCTACCCCGGCTCTAGCCCCTCCCGTAGTCCCCACGCACGTGGGGATGGACCGGCGAACCCCCTCGCTAATAACCCTGGCGGTGAGTAGTCCCCACGCACGTGGGGATGGACCGTGCTAGCACCCTGGTTGGGCGGGGCGCTCCTTGTAGTCCCCACGCACGTGGGGATGGACCGTTCTCCTGCCCGGGGCGGGTGGGGTCGTAGCCGTAGTCCCCACGCACGTGGGGATGGACCGGCTAAGCCTGCTTCGAGGGTGCTCCTGAGGTCGTAGTCCCCACGCACGTGGGGATGGACCGGCCCTTCTGGTAAGCGTGAGCGAGCTCCTGCAGTAGTCCCCACGCACGTGGGGATGGACCGGCCCTTCTGGTAAGCGTGAGCGAGCTCCTGCAGTAGTCCCCACGCACGTGGGGATGGACCGGGGAGGACCTAGACCTTCTAGCCCAGAACGTCGTAGTCCCCACGCACGTGGGGATGGACCGAGGAGAGCTAGAGGGTGCGTACCGTGAGCGTCGTAGTCCCCACGCACGTGGGGATGGACCGGCTCGGTACGGCAGGCAAGGCACGGCGTGGCCGTAGTCCCCACGCACGTGGGGATGGACCGTCCCCTGGGCCTTCCTCGCCTAGGGGCGTGAACGTAGTCCCCACGCACGTGGGGATGGACCGGAGCACGGTTTGACTTGGAGGGGGCCGATCTCGTAGTCCCCACGCACGTGGGGATGGACCGATGGAAGGTAGGACTCTACTGCTAGCCGTGCTGTAGTCCCCACGCACGTGGGGATGGACCGCCCGCCCTGCGCTTCGTGTTCGAGGACGAGGAGTAGTCCCCACGCACGTGGGGATGGACCGCCGTCTTGCGGGAGGCCGCCAAGCGGGTGCAGGTAGTCCCCACGCACGTGGGGATGGACCGGAGAACCTGTCGCTCATCCTCCCGTGTGGGAGTAGTCCCCACGCACGTGGGGATGGACCGGTCCGCCTTCGGCACGTCCGCTACGCAGAAAAGTAGTCCCCACGCACGTGGGGATGGACCGTCCCCAATTCAGGCCAATAAGAAAATTGCGTTGTAGTCCCCACGCACGTGGGGATGGACCGACTCCCACTTCTGCTTAGCGATGTCTGCTGCGTAGTCCCCACGCACGTGGGGATGGACCGAGATTTATCTTTCCCGAACGGAATTCCTCAAGTAGTCCCCACGCACGTGGGGATGGACCGCTTTCCGTGGGCGGTCAAGGGACGAGGGGAGAAAGGAGAAGAACCCCCTGGCGCGGGACCCCTCGAGGGCGGAGGCCGAGCCAAGTCCCCCACCCTCACTCCCGCCGCAGGGGGCCTGGCCTCCGCCTGGGCTTCAGCGGCCCTGAGGAGCACGCGGTAGTTCCCAGGGGGCGTTCCCGAAGGCACCCGCACCCGGAGGTAGGCCGGGCCCTGGGCGGGGTTCGGGGC
>BBBN01000233.1 GCA_001311585.1 Thermus sp. JCM 17653 | reverse complement strand
CCCGCGCCCTTGGTGGAGGGGCGGAACCTACCCATCTCCGCCTACCTGGACCTTTCCGGGGTGGAGGGGCCCTTCTCCCGGGAGGTGCGGGTGTCCGTGCCCCAGGGGGTGGAGGTGCTGGAGGTGCGCCCGGCCCGGGTGGAGGGGAGGGTGGAGGCCCTCCTCACCCGCACCCTGCCCGTGGAGGTCTACGCCCCGGGGGTTTTCGTGCGCACCGAGCCCGACCGGGTGGAGGCTAAGGGCCCCAGGAGCCAGGTGGAGGTGGCGGTGAGCGCCTTGGGGATGGACCTGGGCACGGGGGAGGTGGCCCTCACCGCCTTCGGACCGGAAGGCCCCCTCCCCGGGGTGGAGGTTTTCCCCTCGAGGGTCAAGGTGGTGGCCCGGGAGGAGGCCCTTTTCCGCAAGGAGGTGGCCCTGGTGCTGAAGCCTCCCCCGGGCCTCAAGGTCCTGGACTACACCCCCAAGACCCTGGAGGTGGTGGGACCAAGGAGGCCTTGGAGGGGCTGGAGGCGGTGGAGGCCAGGCCCCAAGGGGCTTCCGCCCCGGGGAGGTGACCGGCCCCTGGGCCTGGACCTCCCCCCGGGGGTGCGCCCCCTGGGCCAGGTTCTGGGAAGGGCGCGGTTTGCGCTAGAATGAACGGGATGATCTACCCATCCGCCTCTACGGGGACCCGGTGCTTCGCCGAAAGGCCCGCCCGGTGCAGGACTTTTCCGGGCTGAAAAAGCTCGCCGAGGACATGCTGGAAACCATGTTTGAGGCCCGGGGGGTGGGCCTCGCCGCCCCCCAGATCGGCCTTTCCCAGCGGCTTTTCGTGGCCGTGGAGTACGCCGACGAGCCCGAGGAGGAGGAAAAACCCCTGCGCGACCTGGTGCGCCGGGTTTTTGTGGTGGCGAACCCCGTTATCACCCACCGGGAGGGGCTTTTGGAGGGCACCGAGGGGTGCCTTTCCCTGCCCGGCCTTTACTCCGAGGAGGTGCCCCGGGCCGAGCGCATCCGGGTGAGCTACCAGGACGAGGAGGGAACCCCAAGAACCCTGGAGCTGGAGGGCTACCTGGCCCGGGTCTTCCAGCACGAGATCGACCACCTGGACGGGATCCTTTTCTTTGAACGCCTGCCCAAGCCCAAGCGGGAAGCCTTCCTGGAGGAAAACCGCTCGGAGCTCGCCCGCTTCCAAAGGGAAGCCCGGGCCCTTTTAAAGGAGCTTTCCCAAGGATGAGGGTGGCCTTCTTCGGCACGCCCCTTTGGGCGGTGCCCGTCCTGGACGCCTTGAGCCGCCACCACCAGGTGGTCTTGGTGGTGACCCAGCCCGACAAGCCCCAGGGAAGGGGCCTGAAGCCCGCCCCAAGCCCTGTGGCCCGGTACGCCGAGGCCCACGGCCTTCCCTTGCTCAAGCCCAACAGGCTCAAGGGAAACCGGGAGTTCCTGGAGGCCTTCAAGCGGGCCGCCCCCGAGGTGGCCGTCACCGCCGCTACGGTAAGATCCTGCCCAAAGAGGTGCTGGAGGTCCCCCCCTACGGCTTTCTCAACCTCCACCCCTCCCTCCTCCCCAAGTACCGCGGGCCCGCCCCCGTGCAGTGGGCCCTCATCCGCGGGGAGAAAGAGACGGGGGTGTCCATCGTGAAGACGGAGGAGGGCTTGGACACCGGTCCCCTTTACGCCCTTTGGCGCACGGAAATCCTTCCCGAGGAGGACGCGGTGGCCCTCTCCGAGAGGCTCCGAGACAAGGGCATTGAGCTTCTCCTGGAGGTGCTGGAGAGGCTTCCCCACCTCGTCCCCGTCCCCCAGGAGGGGGAGGCCAGCTACGCCCCCCTCCTCACCAAGGAGGAGGGGAGGATGCGCTTCGGGGAGAGCGCCGAGGCCATTTATAACCGCCACCGGGGGGTGCAGCCCTGGCCCGGGAGCTACTTCTTTCACGGGGGCAAGAGGGTGAAGGTCCTAAGGATGCGCCCCGAGCCCGGACAAGGAACCCCCGGGGTGGTGCAGGCGGTGGACCGGGAGGGGGTCCTGGTGGGTACCGGGGAGGGGCTCATCCGCCTCCTGGAGGTCCAGCCCGAGGGAAAGCGCCCCATGCCCGCCGCGGACTGGGCCCGGGGGTACGGGGTGGGTCCGGGAACCCGCTTGGAGTAGCCCCCGCGTCCCGGCCAAGGTTACCGGGGCCCCCATGCTGGCGCAAGCCAGCATGGGGTGGTATTAGAACTCCTCGTCCCACTCCACGATGGTTTCGCTGGTGAGGGTGGTGGCGGGCCTTCCCTCCATCCCGGTGGCGGTTACCTCGGCCCCCCGCTCCTTGAGGAGGCCGAACTGGGCGGCGATGCCCCGGAGCCCCGCCCCGGCCAGGGCCACCACCAAGAAGGCGGAGAGTCCCCAGGCCAGGTAGGGTACCAGGGACTGAGCCACGGAGAGGTTGGAGAGCACCCCTAGGGCGGGTAGGCCTCCGTACTCCGCCAGGATGGAACCCATGTAGGAAAGCCCCTCGGTCATGATGGGAAGCACCAGGAAGAGGAAGGCGAGCCCTAGGAGGTTCCAGTACACGTTCCTGCCCCCGAAGGTGAGGCGGATCAGGTAGAGGGGGAAGAGGGCCAAGGCCGCGGCCAGGAGAAAGAAGATGGCCCGGGGTAGGCCCAGGAGAAAGAGCTGCACCTCCACCTGGAGGTTGTGCCAAGGCCCCAGGGTACCGCCGAGGAGCCTTTCCTCCATTTCCTGGACCTCCCCCAAGAGGAGGGCGAAGTCCACGGTTCGCAGGCCCACCGCATTTTGCATGAGGAGGAAAAGCCGGTCGGCGCGCTCGGCCAGCTCTGGGGCATAGGCCCCCACCACCGGGTAGACCTTGAGGCGGAAGCGGCTGTAGGCGTAGGCCAGCTGGGCCCTTGAGCGCTCGTACTGGCCGTTTTGCGTGTACAGCAGCGCTTGGGCCAGGCCGCTACGCACCTCGTCCAGGAAGTCCAGCCAGTTCACCAGGCTGGGGATGGCCAGGCGCTCCAGGGCCTCCCCCACGCGACGGGCCACCTCGGGCTCGAGGCGGAGGAGGCTTGTCTCCTCTCGGAGCGCCTGGGGAAGGGGGGGTTCCGCCAGGAGGGTTCTGG
>BBBN01000232.1 GCA_001311585.1 Thermus sp. JCM 17653 | reverse complement strand
TTTCCGCCCCGCTTCCCGCCTCGCCTCCCGTAGATCCGCGCGGCGAAGCTGGAGACAACGGCCACGAGGTCCTCCGCGAGTTCCCGGTGAACCTCCTCGCTTTCCTTTCCGTTCAAGACCAGAAGCTCCACCCCGAAGGCCTCCAGGAAGCGGCGGATGTAGCCCAGCCCAAACCGGGCTAGGCGGTCCTCGTACTCCACCACCACCCGCTCCAGCTCCCCGTTCTTGGCCCGGTTCAGAATCTTGGCGAGCCCCCGCCGATTCTCGTTCACCCCGCTCGCGATCTCGGCGATGACTTCGTACGCCCAGCCTCGCTCCTTGGCAAACGTTTCCAGCCGAGCGATTTGGTTCTTGAGAAAAGCCTCCTGTTTCCTCGTGCTCACCCGGGCGTAGAGAACGGTGGTAGGCTTCGGCTTCGCCTGGGGAGTCTCCAGTCCGAGGGAGAGAAGCCGCTCGATCTCCTCCCGGCGGTACCTTCTACGACCGCCGGGGGTGCGGACGGGGTGCAGAAGACCCTGCTTCTCCCACTTGTACAGGGTGTTGCGGTGGAGCCCGTAGCGCTCCCCGATCTGGTGTGCTGTAAGGAGAAGCGGATCCATTTGAGAGAAAGTATAAAGCAGGGTTGGCTACTTTTCAACTGTTTGAGCCTCCTCCATGGTGAGGCCGAGCTGGGGCATGAGAATCGGTTTCAGCGCCACGACAACACCTCCTTCACCGCCTCGAGGATGTCCTCCACCTGCGGGATGACCCGCCTTTCCAAGGGCGGGCTGAAGGGGATGGCACGTGGGCCGCCCCCACCCGGACGACGGGCGCTCTAAGCCGGCCGAAGAGCCTTTCCTGAAGGGTGGCGGCGATCTCCGCGCCGACCCCCAGGAAGCGCCAGGCCTCGTGGGCCACCACCACCCGCCCCGTCTTCTCCGCCGAGGCCAGGAGAGTGTCCCAGTCCAAGGGGTAGAGGGTCTTCAGGTCCACCACCTCCGCCCAAACCCCCTCTGCCGCCAGGCGGTCTGCCGCCTCCAGGGCCTTGTACAGGGTAAGGCTGTAGCTCACCAGGGTGAGGTCCTTTCCTTCCCGCACCACCTCCGCCCGGCCCAGGGGGGTCAGCACCTCCCCTTCGGGGACAGGGCCCTTTCTACCGTAGAGGGCCTTGTGCTCCAGGTAGAGCACGGGGTCCTCCGAGCGGATGGCGTTTTTCAGAAGGCCCTTAGCGTCCTTGGGCGTAGCGGGGGCCACCACCTTGAACCCCGGGAGGTGGAGGAAGAGGGCCTCGAGGCTCTTGGAGTGGTGGGCCCCGGCGGAACGGATGGCACCGTCGGGAGCGCGGATGACTAAGGGGACCTTCAGCCTCCCCCCGGACATGTAGCGGAGGCTGGCCGCCTGGTTGGCGAGCTCGTCCATGGCGAGCAGAAGGAAGTCGGCGAAATGGATGTCCAACACGGGCCTCGCCCCCACCAAAGCCGCCCCCAGGGCCGCGCCCACCAGGGTGGGCTCGCTGATGGGGGTGTCCCGCACCCGTTCCAGGCCAAACCGCTCCGGAAGGCCCTTAAACTGGCCGAAGATGCCCCCTTGCTTGGCGATGTCCTCCCCCATGAGGAAGACCCGGGGGTCCCGGGCCATCTCCTCCTCCATGGCCTCGCGGGTGGCCTCGGCGAAGGTGATCTCCCTCATTCTCCCTCCCACGGGTAGTCCCGGACCGGCTCAGCGAAAAGGTCCCGCAACGCCTCCTCGGGATCGGGCCAGGGGCTCCTCTCCGCCTGGGCCACCGCCTCTTGCAAAAGCCGCTCCTCCTCTTCCTCCAAGGCCCGAAGCCTCTCCTCGGGAACCCCGTGGGCGAGGAGGCGCTCCCGGTGGCGGGCCAAGGGGTCTTCCCTTCGGGCCCGCTCCACCTCCTCCCGGCTTCGGTACCGCTCCGGGTCCCCCACGTAGTGGCCCTTGAAGCGGTAGGTGAGGACCTCTAAAAAGGCGGGTCCCTTCCCTTCTCGCACCTCCTTCACGGCCTCCCCCGCCACAACGTAGACCTCCTCCACCTCGCAGCCGTCGGCGAGGCGGTAAGGGATGCCATAGGCCTCCACCAGGGCCTTCACGCGAAAGGCATGGCTCTCCTCAAAAGAGGTGGTGGAGGCGTAGCGGTTGTTCTCCAAGACAAAGAGCACGGGAAGCCGCCACAGGGCAGCCAGGTTCAGGCCTTCGTGTAGCACCCCCGGCCCAAGGCCCCATCGCCGAAGAAGCAGAAGACCATCCCCTCTGCACCCCGAAGCCTTAGCCCCAGCCCCGCCCCCACGGCGATGGGGATCACCCCCGGCCACGATGCCATTGGCCCCTAGCATCCCCCTGTCCGGGTCAAAGAGGTGCATGCTTCCCCCCTTTGCCCCGACACACCCCCCGTGGCCCGGCCGAAGAGCTCGGCCATCATGGCCCCGGGGTCCACGCCCACCGCCAGGGCATGGCCGTGGCCCCGGTGGGTGCTGGTCAGGTAGTCCCCGTCCCGGTAGTGGTCCAGCACGCCGGTGGCCACCGCCTCCTGGCCGATGTAGAGGTGGACGAAGCCCGGGATCTTCCCGGCCCGGAAGAGGGCCTCCACCCACTCCTCAAAACGCCGGATCCGATACATCGTCCGGTAGAGCCGCAGGGGTTCCATGAACCTCCTCCCCCGTCACCATGCGCCTGAGGTCTTCCCGGGCGGTCCACAGGGCGGTGAGCTTGTCCACCCCGTAGGCCAGAGTCATCTCCGCAAGCACTACGTCGTGGCGCACGTACTCCTCCGCCACCAGGACCAGGGCCGGATCCCGGGTGCGCACGGCCCAAGCCCTTCCCCGCTCCGCCAAGTTCCCCACCACTACCTCCTCGTGGTCCCGCACCACCACGAATAGCTTGGCCCTTAAACGCCCCTCCACGATCCGAGGGTCCACGAAATGGTGGAAATACACCTTGCCCAAGTCAGGGTGGGCCCGGTCCCCGAAAAGGACCAGGCGCAGGGACACCCCCCTTTCCCGGGCTCCCCGGAGGGCCTCCTGGAGGGCATCCAGCTGGTTCTGCCAAAGGGAGAGGGTGAGGGCTTCGGGCCTGGTCCACCAAGGTCCGGGCCTCGGCCAGGGTGCGGGCCGCGCCCCACACCCGCCAG
>BBBN01000231.1 GCA_001311585.1 Thermus sp. JCM 17653 | reverse complement strand
CCTCCCCCGCCGCCTCCTCGGGCAGGCGGGCCAGGACCTCCTTGTGGTTGCCCCCCTCCAAAAGGGCCCGCACCTCCTCCAGGTCCACCTCCCCGGCCAAAACGGGCTCGGGCTCCTCCCAGGGCTCCTCCACGGCCTCCTCCCAGGAGGCCTCCGCCAGGGCCTCGGGCCTGCGGGCCAGGACGAGGAAGTACTCCCCCTCCCCCACCCGTTCCACCTGGGAAAAGCCCAGGCGCCTAAGGCCCTCCTCCACCCCTTCCGGCTCTTGCCCAAAAAGTCCATGCCCGTAGACCAGAAGCCCCCCCGGCCGAAGGAGGCGGAGGAAAAGGGGCAGGCGCTCAAAGAAGGCGAAGCGCTTCCAGAAGGCCTCGGGCGTCAGGCGGCTTTCCAGGTCCTGGTCCACGAGCCCTCGGGGAACACGGAAAGGAGGAGCAGGGTGTCAAAGGGAGGAAGCGCCGCCTCCTCCGCCCAGCCCAGGTGCCAGGCCACCTCCGGCACCCTCTTTCTCCCCACCTCCACCGCCTCCTCCACCCCCTCCAGGGCGTGCCACTCCAGCTCGGGACGCTTCTTCTGCAGATAGCCCACCAAAGCCCCGGTGAAGGGGCCCACCTCCAGGACCTTTCCCTCCACCCGGGGGGGCACCTCCTTGGCGTAAAACTCCAGGAAGGGAGGTGCATGCCGTAGACCAGAGCCTCCCCCTTGGGGACTTTGAGGACCTCGCGGTAAAAACTTCGCACCGCCTCCCGCCCCCCGCCTCCCAGGTAGGCCCGCCAGGCCTTGAGGAGAGGGGCCCGCCGGGCGGGGCTCCCCAGGCGCTTGGCGAGCTCCGCCTCAAAGCGCCCCGGGGACAGAGGCCCCTGGACGCCGAAGCGCTCCTTCAGGTAAAGCCTTAGCTCCTCGGGCATTTGCCGGGAGTCTACCAAAGGACGAGGGGGGCGGTAAAGCCACCCCCCTTGCCCTCAGGCGGGCGCTTTCTCCCGGAAGAGTTCGGCGTAGCGGCGCTTGGCCCGCGCGGGGGCCCGGTGCCAGACGTAGGAGGCGAGGAGGGGGAAGGCGAGGGTCGCCTCGGCGAAGACCATCTGGGAGAGGCGCGCGTCCACCTTGCCCCAGCTTTGCGCCTCGCTCAAGGTGGAGCCGGAAAGCCCCCCGTCCCGCTCGTCCGCCACGGTGATCTGGATGGCGTACTTGTGCATCTCCACCCGGTGGCCCAGGACCTCGGCGGCCACCACGATGTCTTGGGCGAAGTTCTTGGGCACCCCGCCCCCCAGCATCACGAGCCCCGTGGTCCCGGCCTTGAGCTTGATCTCGGTGAGCTCGCGGAAGTCGGCCACGGAGTCTATGGTCACGTGGGCCTTGGGGCGCTTCACCTGGTGGTAGACGAGGCCGAAGCCCGCGGAGGAGTCGGAGAAGGCGGGGACGAAGAGGGGCACCCCTTCCTCGTAGGCCGCCCGCACGATGCTCCTCTCCCCCAGGCCCCGCTCCGCCAGGTAGCGGCCCATGTGCCAGAGGAACTCCCGGCTGGAGTAGGGGCGGGGCTCTAGCCGTCGGCGATCTCGGCGATGGTGTAGTCCGTGTGGCGGAGCTCCTCCTCGTCAATGTAGGTGTCGTAGATGCGGTCAATCCAAAGCCGCCTTAGGGCCTCGTCGTCCGCCCTCGGGTCCCCCTGGTAGTGGCGGTGGCCCAAAGCCTCAAAGAAGTCCTGGTCCACGAGGTTGGCCCCGGTGGCCACGACGACGTCCACCAGGCCCTTCCGGATGAGGTCGTGGACGATGAGGCCCTGGCCCGCGGAGACCAGGCTCCCCGCCAGGGTGAGGATGACGGCGCAGTCGTCCTGAAGCATCTCCAGGTAGATCTCCGCCGCCCGGTGGAGGTTCCTGGCTTGGAAGGCCGTCTTGCCCATGGCCTCGAGGATGGGCCCGGCGTCAAAGGCCTTGATGTCTATGGGGACCACGGGCGTAGAGAGGAGGTCTTTCTTTTGCATGCTTCTCCCTTCTACGCGGGGTGGGCGTCGGGCGGCTCCCCCCCTTTGGCGCCCCCTGCCTTATTAGGGCAGGACCCCAAGTATACCACCCCCGGCGATGGGGGGTAGACCTCGAGGGGGCCCTCCACCTCCTCGTCCAGGCCCACCGCCTTGTCCCCCACGGCGAGGAGCCAGATCTCCTCCAGGGGAATCCCCAGCTTCTCCAGGGCCTCCTTGGGGGTCTTGGCCTCCACCTGGAACCGCTCGCCGAAGCGGCGGAGGTCGCCGTGAAGGATGACTTCCATCAGCTCACCTCCCGCAAAAAGGAACGGACCGAAAGGATGCGCAACCCCTTCACCTTAAGGGAAAGCAGGTGGCTCTTGTCCCCGGTCACCAAGCAGTCCGCCCTTCCCACCAGGGCGATGCCCAGGAGGAGGTCGTCGTCGGGGTCCGGGGAAAGACCGGGAGGACGGGGGCGGGCCACCACCTCCGCCTGGCGGCGCAACAGGTTGACGAGCCTACCCACCTTGGCGCGGGGCAGCTCGGGAAACTTGTCCCGCAGCACCCGCCGGAGCTCCCGCAACTGAACCTCGGCGGTGAGGAGGGTATACCTGCCCGCCAACCACAGGTCCACCACCTGGGCGGCCGCCCCCTGGGTCAACAGGGCCGCCACCAAGACGTTGGTGTCCAGGACGATCCTCACCCCTCCAGGCGGCGGGCCACCTCTTCCTCGGTGAGCCCCTGGGAAGCGGCCGTGGCCCTAAGCTCCCACACCAACCGAGCCAGGGCTTTCCGCTCCTCCTCTACCGCGAGGTGTAGGAGCGCCTTGCGCCAGCCCCGACCCCGGGCACGGCGGAAACGCTCCAAAGCCTCGGCCACGTCCTCGGGTAGTGCAATGCGCCGCATCCTCCTCCAGGGTAGCACCTTTCCCGCAAGGGGGGCCAAGTGTCCGGGGCCCCCGTGCTGGCGCAAGCCGTCACGGGGTGGCCTTAATACCCCTCCCGCACCACGTTCAAAAGGGGCTCTCCCCGGAGGTACCGCTCCACCTGCTCGGAGAGGAAGCGGGCCGCCCGGCGGGCAAAGCCCTCGGAAAGCCCGGCCACGTGGGGGTGATGACCGCCCCCTTGGCCCGCCAGAGGGGATGGTCCGGGGGAAGGGGCTCGGGGTCG
>BBBN01000230.1 GCA_001311585.1 Thermus sp. JCM 17653 | reverse complement strand
CCCGCCCGCCGGGCCCTCGGCCTCCTCGCCTCCTGGGGGAGGGGGTGCCCCTGCCCCAAGAGGCCCAGAGGCGCGCCGAAGAGGAGCGGGAAAGGCTTCTAGCAAAGGGGCTTGACCCCTACCTCCTGGCCCTCGAGGCCCGCTACCAAAGGGCCCAAGAGGTTTACCGCCACGCCGTCCGCCGCAAGGAGGCTCCACCCTCCCTCACCGAGAGGCTGGACCGCCTGGTCCTGCACCCCCTTCTGGGCCTGCCCCTCTTCCTTTTGGCCATGTTCCTGGCTTCCGCTTCACCTTCGCCCTCTCCGCCCCCTGGGTGGACCTGGTGGGCCGGGTCCAGGAGGTGCTTGCAGGGTGGCTTGCCGCCCTTCCCCTCCCTTCCCTTCTCCGCTCCTTCCTGGCGGAAGGGGTGGTGGCGGGTGCAGGCACGGTGCTCTCCTTCACCCCCGTCCTCTTCCTCCTCTACCTGGCCCTGGCCTTCCTGGAAACCTCCGGCTTCCTGGCCCGCATGGCTTCGTGGCCGACCGGATCATGAGCTGGGCAGGCCTTCCCGGCAAGGCTTCATCCCCTTGGTTCTGGGTTTCGGGTGCAACGTGCCCGCCGTTTACGCCACCCGGGCCCTCGCCCACCCCCTGGACCGGCTTAGGGTGGCCCTGGCCATTCCCTTTCTGGCCTGCGGCGCCAGGCTTCCGGTCTTCACCCTCTTCGCCTTCGCCTTCTTCCCCGAGCGCGCCCCCCTGGTGGTCTTCGGCCTCTACCTCCTCGGGCTGGCCACGGGCCTCCTCACCGCCTTCCTCCTAGGGAGGGCCCTGGGGGCGGGGGCGGGCGAGAGCGCCATGGAGCTTCCCCCTTACCGCTTCCCTCCCCTTAGGCTTCTTCTCCGCCTCTCCCTGGTCCGCACCGGGAGTTTCGTGCGGGGGGCCGGGGGGCCCATCCTGCTGGCGGTCCTCCTCATCTGGGCTCTGCTCCACGTCCCCTTGGCCGGGTCCACCCCCTACGCCCTCCTGGCCCAGGCCCTCACCCCCCTCTTCGCCCCTCTGGGCCTCGGCGACTGGCGGCTGGTGGGCGCCTTGGTGCCGGGCTTCGTGGCCAAGGAGGTGGTGGTGGGGGCCTTGGGGGTGAGCTTTCTGGGGGCCGAGGCCGCAAGCCCCCTGGGGTTCCTCCAGGGGCTTCAGGCCCTGGCCCAGGGGCTCGAGGGGGCCTTGACCGGAACCCTGCAGGGGCTCTTCGCCCTCCTCGCCCCCCCGAGCCTTCTGCCTGCCCTCGAGCCCACGCCCCTCCAGGCGGCCCTGAAAGGGGCCGTGAGCCCCCAGGCGCCCTGGCCTACCTGTCTTCGTCCTCCTCTACACCCCCTGCGTGGCCACCCTCACCGCCCTCAGGCAGGTGGTGGGAGGGGCCTGGACCCGGTTCGCCGTGGCCTACCAGCTTTTCGTGGCCTACCTTCTGGCCTTCGCCTCCAGTCGCCTTTGGCCATGATCCAGGAAGCCCTCGCCCTCCTCGCCACCCCCAAGACCGCCTCCCAACTGGCCCAGGCCCTGGGCCTGAGGCCAAAGACGGCGGAGCTCCTCCTCCAGCAACTGGCGGCCCGGGGCTACGCCCGGCCCCTCGGTTGCGGGACGGCCTGCAGCCTTTGCGCCTTCCGGGGGGCGTGCCAAGGGGATAGGGAACCCTACTGGGTGCGCCTGGGCTAGCCCTCCAGCACGTGTACGTTGGGCAGGGTCTGGGCCCAGGTGCGGTTCTTCTCTATGTAAACCCGCCACTGCTCGGGGACGTCCTCCTCGGGGTAGATGGCGTTCACCGGGCAGGCGGGCACGCAGGCCCCGCAGTCAATGCACTCGTCGGGGTGGATGTAAAGCTGCTCCCCGGCGTCGTAGATGCACTCCACCGGGCAGACCTCCTGGCAACTCCGGTCCTTCACGCCGATGCAGGGCTCGCAGATCACGTGGGGCATCCTTCACCTCCACCTCCCAGGGTGGGGGCGAGGCCGGGCGCGGTCCATGACCGGGGTCAAGGGGTAAGGCAAGGGACCGGCACACCTGGGGGACTCGCCGAAGTGATGTACAATCGCGCTGTATGCTGCGCAAGCAGGTCTACCTCACCCCCGAGGAAGAGGCCAAGCTGAAACGCCTGGCCCGCGCCACGGGGCGCACCGAGGCGGAGATCCTCCGCCTGGCCTTGGACCTCCTCCCGGAGGAGGAGGCCCCCTTGCTCCTGGCCCTGGCGGAGGAGGGGCTCTTGGAGGTCCCCGAGCGGGCCGTGACCCCGACCCGGATGGAGGAGGCCTACCGCCGCTACCTGGGGAAGGTGGCCGGGCGCGGGCTCGGGCTCTCCAAAGCGGTCCTGGAAGACCGGGAGGGGCGGTGATCCTCCCCTACCTGGACACCTCCGCCCTGGTGAAGCGCTACGACCCGGAGGAGCCGGGAGCGGAGGAGGTGAGGACCCTCTTCACGGAGGTTAGGGCGGTGCTCACCAGCTCCCTGGCCGTGGTGGAGGCGGTGTCCGCCTTCCGCATCAAGGAGCGGCAAGGCGTTCTTACCCCGGAGGAGGTGCGCTTGGCCGTAGAAGCCTGGAGGCCCACGCCGCCCTGCAGTACCGCCTGGTGCCCCCGAAGCCCCCTGTTCTCCGAGAGGCCAAAAGGCTCCTCCTGCGCCACAAGCTCCGGGCCTACGACGCCTTGCACCTGGCCACCGCCCTGGTGGTGGCAGGGTGGCCGGGGTGGAGCCGCAGAAGCTCCCCTTCTGGACGGCAGACGAGGAACAGGCGAGGGCGGGGGAGGCCGAGGGTCTGGCGGTGAAGCGGGTGTGATGCCCTTTTTTTCGGCTTCGTCCGTTTCTCTGCCACCGGGGATCCCTGCTGGGGCCCCCACGCTGGCTTGCGCCAGCATGGGGTGGTATGACTCCATGCCCCTTCCAGGTGCGAAAAGGTGAGGCCGTTCGTTGACGCCCAGGCGGCAAGCCGCCTAGGGTAAGGCATGGTCCGCCTGCGCAAGCCCCTCCCTCCCTACGCCCTCAAGACCCCGGAGGGGGGCAAGGTCTACCTCCCGGACCTCAAGGGGAGGCCCCTCGTCCTCCTGCGGAGCCAGGCCCTGGCCCAGGACCTGGCGGCGCGGGAGGCGGAGCTCAAGGTGGGGCCCAGGCCTACC
>BBBN01000229.1 GCA_001311585.1 Thermus sp. JCM 17653 | reverse complement strand
TGCTCTCCGCCCTGTTGCGGGAAGCCTCGCCGCCCTCCCGGAGGGCGCCTTGGCGGGCCTCGCCCCCCGGGTCTACCTGGGGGGGCAGGGGGCGAGCCCCGAGGAGGCAAGGCGCCTTGGAGCTTCGTACGTCCAGGACCTCGAGGCCCTAATCCGCGAGCTTGGGGACCCAGGAGAAAGGAGAGGAGCATGAAGAGGCTTGGCCGTAAGGAAATCGTCTACCTGAGGGGAGAGCGGGCCCAGACCCTTTACCGCCTGGAGGAAGGCCTGGTGCGCATCGTGGAATTCCTCCCCGACGGGCGCCTCCTCACCCTGCGCCACGTCCTGCCGGGGGACTACTTCGGGGAGGAGGCCCTGGAGGGGAAGGCCTACCGCTACACCGCCGAGGCCATGACCGAGGCCCTGGTCCAGGGCCTGGACCCCGGGGTCATGGACCACCAGGCCCTTCACCAGGTGGCCAAAAACCTCGCCCGCCAGATGCGCCGGGTCCACGCCTACGAGGCCCACCTGCAGACGGGGGAGCTCCGCGCCCGCATCGCCCGCTACCTCCTCTTCCTGGCGGACACCCCGGCCTCGGCCAGGGACGGGCAGGGCCTCTACGTGACCGTCTCCCACGAGGAGATCGCCGACGCCACCGCCTCCACCCGCGAGTCGGTCTCCAAGCTCCTCTCGGACCTCAGGAGGGAGGGCCTCCTGGCCACCGCCTACCGCCGGGTCTACCTCCTGGACCTCGCCGCCTTGGAGCGGGAGGCGGAAGGCGCCTTGGAAGCGGCCTGATGCGGGTCTTCGTCGTGGGCGGGACGGGCTTCGTGGGCCAGGAGGTGGTGCGCCGCCTCCTCCTGCGGGGCCACACCCCTTTGGTCCTCGCCCGGAGGCCCAGGCCCCTGCCCCAAGGGGCGGTCCTCGTCCAGGGGGACATCGCCCGGGAGGCCCCGGACCTAGAGGGAGCGGAGGCCGCCTCTACCTGGCCGGCATCATCCGGGAAAGGGGCCAGACCTTCCGGGCGGTGCACGTGGAGGGGGTGAGGAACCTCCTCAGGGCCATGGAAAGGGCGGGGGTGGGGCGGCTCCTCCACATGTCCGCCCTGGGGGCGAGGCCTGAGGCCCCAAGCCGCTACCACCGCACCAAGGCGGAAGGGGAGGCCTTGGTGCGCCAAAGCGGCTTAAGCCACGCCATCTTCCGCCCAAGCCTCATCTTCGGCCCCGGGGACGAGTTCTTCGGGAAGGTCCTGAGGGGGCTAGTCTGTAGCCCCCTGCCCTTTGTCCCCCTCATCGGGGACGGAAGCTTTCCCTTCCGGCCCGTGTACGTGGGGGATGTGGCGGAGGCCCTCGTGGGGGCCTTGGAGCGGGGCCTCGAGGGGACCTACGACCTGGTGGGGCCTAAGGAGTACACCTTCCGCGAGCTCCTCCTCTTGGTGATGGAGGTCCTGGAGCGAAGGAAGCCCTTTCTTTCCCTTCCCCTATGGCTCATGGACCGCCTCGCCCCCCTCCTTTCCCCCCTGCCCTTTAGCCCCCTCACCCGGGACCAGTACCTCATGCTCAAGGAGGGAAACACCGCTCCCTTCCCCGAGGCCCTTAAAGCCCTTCTTCCCCAGCCGTGGCCCTGGAGGCGGTGCTTCCGGCTATCTTCGGTGCCGGTAGAGCGGGCAAAACAAGGGGCCCCTGAAGGGCCCCTTGCGTCGTCCTGCGAAGGGCTAAAAGGCGAAGTCTTCCACGTACCAGCGCTCCGTCTTCTTGTGCTCCTCCTTGGGGTCCATCTTGTCCGAGTGGGCCAGCAAAAGGAGGAGCTTCTTCCCCGGAGCGATCTCCACGTCGGTGGGCTCCCCGGT
Organism: Thermus sp. JCM 17653; assembly: GCA_001311585.1. GTDB lineage: Bacteria > Deinococcota > Deinococci > Deinococcales > Thermaceae > Thermus. The sequence goes on along the minus strand of BBBN01000229.1, from coordinate 1,336 downwards.
TTTCAACTTGCGGCTAAACTCCACGGTCCACTTGCCTCCCTCGTAGGTGGCGGCGAAGGCCAGAATGGAGTTCTTTCCCCCCTCTTTCTCGTCGGCCACGGGGGCCCCGGTGCGCTTGGTCTGGTACAGGTCCAGGGCCACGGGCTTGCCCCCTTCCAGGTAAAAGAGGTACTGGTCGGCGCCCTTCTTCTTGTCGCTCTTTTCCGCCAGGAAGCCCACGCCGATCCAGCCCTTGCTCTCCCCTTCTAGGGCCAGGTAAAGGGTGTCCCCTACCACGCTCCAGTAAAGGGTGAATCCGCTCTTCTCGTGCTTGTAGCTTTTGGCGTACTCCCCTCCCGCGATCTTGCCGTCCACCTTCGGGGCCTGGGCCAAGGCGAAGCCGAGGACCAACGCCAGAAGACCGAAAAGCGTTTTTCTCATGGTTCCCTCCTTTACTCCCTTATGGTTATTCCCACCACGAAGGCCACGGCGCCCACGTGGGTATGGGCCAAGGCGGCCAGCACCGGGCGGCTTCCCTTGAAGGCCTCGAGGAAGCCGGAAAGGGTCCACAGGCTGACCTCGGCGTCCTGGGCGTTCCACTGGAGGTGGAAGTAGGCTCCCGCTACCCCCGTGGCCACCGAGACCAGCATCCAGAGGAGGAAAGGGTAGCGCACCCACTTCCCCCGGTGGAAGAACATGAGGAGGGTCAAGGGAAACCCCACCAGGGACACGAAAAAGGGGATCTTGCTCTGCCAGCTTTCGGTCCAGTGTTCCAGCACCCAGTGCTCCATTCCGTAGAAGACAAAGCCCACCATGGCGATGAGGAGGAAGGTGGACCGCAGAAACTCCAACAGGCGCTCCTCCTCGGTCTTGGCGCGGATCAAGGCCTCAATCATCCTCGCCTCCTACCTGGCCCGGTAGATGGCCAGAAGCCCCGTCACCCCCATGTGGGTGAAGGCCAGGGCCGCCAGAACCGGGCGGCTTCCCGCCATGGCCTCCATCGCCGCCGTGAACTCCCAGTTCACCTCCCCTTCAAAGTTCCAGAGGAGGTGGAAGTACGCCCCCAAAACCCCCGTGAGCACCGAGGCCCACATGGTGAGGACGAAGGCCCAGCGCACCCAGGAGGTCTTGCGGTCAAAGAGCACCCACAGGGTGAAGACAAAGCCCGGCACGGCCACGAAAAAGGGGATCTTGCTCTGCCAGCTTTCGGTCCAGTGTTCCAGAAGAAGGAGCTCCACCGGGTACATGACCCATCCCACCAGGCAGAGGAGGAGCATTACCAGGCGGATGAACTCCAAGGACCAGCGGGTGGAGTCGTTGGCGTTTCTCAAGGCTGGGATCACGCTTCACCTCCGTA
>BBBN01000228.1 GCA_001311585.1 Thermus sp. JCM 17653 | reverse complement strand
GGCGCTGGCGCGTTTCACTTCCGTGTTCGGAATGGGAACGGGTGGTTCCACGCCGCTATGGGCACGGGGGATTTTGGTGTTTTGTTTTTCAAAGGTCGCGCGCCTTTTAGGGCGGCGGGGATGGGGCTGGGGTGGGGTATAAGGGCGTAGAGGGTCAAGACCTCGGACGATTGGGACCGGTCAGCTCAACGCCTCGCGGCGCTTACACTTCCGGCCCATTGACCGGGTAATCTTCCCGGGTCCTTACCGGCTTAATGCCGTGGGAGGCCTTATCTTGGGGGGGGTTTCCCGCTTAGATGCTTTCAGCGGTTATCCCTTCCGCACATGGCTACCCAGCGTATGCCCCTGGAGGGACAGCTGGGAGACCAGAGGTGCGTCCCTCCCGGTCCTCTCGTACTAGGGAGGGGACCCCTCAAGCCTCCTGCGCCCGTGGCGGATAGAGACCGAACTGTCTCACGACGTTCTGAACCCAGCTCGCGTGCCGCTTTAATGGGCGAACAGCCCAACCCTTGGGACCTTCTTCAGCCCCAGGATGCGACGAGCCGACATCGAGGTGCCAAACCTCCCCGCCGCTGTGGACGCTCGGGGGAGATCAGCCTGTTATCCCCGGGGTAACTTTTATCCGTTGATCGATGGCCCTTCCACACGGGACCACCGGTTCACTAGGCCCGGCTTTCGCCCCTGCTTGGCTTGTGAGCCTCACAGTCAGGCCCCCTTTTACCCTTGCGCTCTCTGGCGGATTTCCGACCCGCCTGAGGGGACCTTTGGGCGCCTCCGTTACGTTTTAGGAGGCGACCGCCCCAGTCAAACTGCCTGCCAAGCGCTGTTCCCTTTTGGGGTTAGGCTTCCAGCCGCGCCAGGGTGGTATTTCACTGGCGCCTCCACCGCCCCCGAGAGGGCGGTTTCGCTGGCTCCCACCTATTCTACGCAGGCGAGGCCGGAGGCCAACGCCAGGCTGCAGTAAAGCTCCACGGGGTCTTTTCGTCCTGCCACGGGTAGGCTGCATCTTCACAGCCAGTTCAATTTCACCGGGTCCCTCGCCGAGACAGCGCTCCGGTCGTTACGCTTTTCGTGCAGGTCGGAACTTACCCGACAAGGAATTTCGCTACCTTAGGACCGTTATAGTTACGGCCGCCGTTCACCGGGGCTTCGGTTTGGGGCTTGCACCCCTCCCCTTGACCTTCCGGCACCGGGCAAGCGTCGCTCCCTATACGTCCTCTTGCGAGTTAGCAGAGAGCTGTGTTTTTGGTAAACAGTCGCCAGAGCCTGTTCACTGCGGCTCCTGGACGGCGCCGCGTGCGGCGCCGCCGGGAGCACCCCTTCTCCCGAGGTTACGGGGCCAGTTTGCAGAGTTCCTTGGCGAGGGTTATCCCGCGCGCCTGAGTGCACTTGCACCCGCCCACCTGTGTCGGTTTGCGGTACGGGTTCCCGCAGGTTGAGCTTAGAGGCTTTTCTTGGCTCCGTGGCTTTGGGGGGTTATCACCCTTACGGGCTTCCCCACCACGCAGGTTTTTGGGAGGCGGATTTGCCTACCTCCTGCCCTGCGCTTCTGGCCGGGCACGTCCATGGCTCCGGACCCCCTAGCCTAGAGCGTCCCCCCATCGCACCTGCGGGAAGGGCCGGAATATTAACCGGCTGTCCATCGGCTACGCCTTTCGGCTTTGCCTTAGGTCCCGCCTAACCCTACGCTGACGACCATTGCGTAGGAACCCTTGGGCTTACGGCGAGGGGGATTCTCACCCCCTTTATCGTTACTTATGCCGGCATTCGCACTTCCCGTACCTCCAGCCGCCCTCGCGGGTCGGCCTTCATCGGCATAGGGAACGCTCCCCTACCGCCTGAGGTTATGCCTCAGGCCCGCAGCTTCGGCGCTGGGCTTAAGCCCCGATCATTTTCGGCGCGGTGCCACTCGACCAGTGAGCTATTACGCACTCTTTAAAGGGTGGCTGCTTCTAAGCCAACCTCCTGGCTGTCTTTGCGGCGCCACATCCTTTACCACTTAGCCAGACTTGGGGGCCTTAGCTGGCGGTCTCGGTTGTTCCCGCGCTTGGACGCGGACGTTATCGCTCGCGCCCTCACTCCCGGGCTGCGCCTGGGGCTCTTCGGAGTTTGACAGGGTTTGGTAGCTGGTGGGCCCCCTAGCCCTATCAGTGCTCTACGGGCCCCAGTCAGTGCCCGAGGCTGACCCTAAAGTCATTTCGGGGAGAACCAGCTATCTCCGGGTTCGGTTAGCTTTTCACTCCTAGCCCCAGCTCATCCGAGGGGTTTTCATCCCCCACCGGTTCGGGCCTCCACTGGGTGTTACCCCAGCTTCACCCTGGCCAGGGCTAGCTCACCCGGTTTCGGGTCCACGGCCGCGGACTGAGCGCCCTGTTCGGACTTGGTTTCCCTACGCCTTCGCCTTGCGGCTTAAGCTTGCCCACGACCGTGAGTCGCCGGCTCATGCTTCAATAGGCACGCCACAACCCTTGTGGGGCCGTGACTGCTTGTAAGCCCACGGTTTCAGGTTCTATTTCACTCCCCTCCCGGGGTTCTTTTCACCTTTCCCTCACGGTACTGGTGCGCTATCGGTCACCCGGAGTACTTAGCCTTAGGCGGTGGTCCGCCCGGATTCCCCCATGGTTCCACGGACCACGGGGTACTCGGGAACCCTCACCTATCCTTTGGCCTTTTGCCTACGGGGCTTTCACCCTCTTTGGCGCTGTTTTCCAGCAGCTTCGGCTAGGCCTTAGGATTTGGTATTTGAGGGCCCCACGACCCCGCCCGGGCGAGCCGGGCGGTTTAGGCTGGTCCCTTTTCGCTCGCCGCTACTCAGGGAGTCGCTTTCGCTTTCTTTTCCTCTGGGTACTGAGATGTTTCAGTTCCCCAGGTTCCCTCCGCGCGAGGCGCGGTGACCGGCGTTTACGCCGGCCGGGTTACCCCATTCGGAGATCCAGGGATCTAAGCCTGCTACCGGCTCCCCCTGGCTTATCGCAGGTAGCCACGTCCTTCATCGGCTCGGGTGCCGAGGCATCCACCGTGGGCCCTTAGTATCTTGACCCTCGTTTGAGGCCTAGCGGAGGCTAGGCCTTGGTGTCTGATGTGCCACCCCAGCTTTCAAGGTCCCCCGCCGCCCTCTGGGCAGCGCAAAGAAGAATCTACCAAACCCCAAGGAGACTGTCAAGGGGGGCC
>BBBN01000227.1 GCA_001311585.1 Thermus sp. JCM 17653 | reverse complement strand
GGCGAGCGGGGAAGGCGGGGGCGCTTATGCTCACCTTCTCCGACACCCACCCCGGAGCTTTTGGACTTCCTCCGGGCCAAAACCGACCCCGAGCGCGCCAAAGTTCGCCACGCCAACATCTCCTTAAGGGCCACGGACGCCTTCTTGGAGGCAGCCCTGGCCGACGAGCCATGGCGGCTTTCCTTTACCAGTCCGAGGGAGCACCTCACAGCCACCCTCCGGGCCAGGGAGGCCTGGGAGATCTTGGTGGAGGCCGCCTGGCAAAGCGCCGAGCCCGGCCTCCTCTTCTGGGACCGGATCCGCACCTGGGCCACCGCCCAGTACGGGGGATGGAGGTCCAAGGGGTGAACGTCTGCGGGGAGGTACCCATGGAGCCCTACGGGGCTTGCAACCTGGGCAGCCTAAACCTCGCCGCCTTTGTCCGGGAGCCCTTCAGCCCCAGGGCCCGGCTGGACTTCTCCGCCCTGGAAGAGGCCACCCTCCTGGCGGTGCGCTTCCTGGACGCCATCGTGGACCTGGGCAGGAACCGCCACCCCTTGAGGGCGCAACGGGAGGCCTCCCTAAGGAGCCGCCGCATCGGGCTTGGGGTGATGGGCCTCGCCGACATGCTGGCCATGCTGGGCCTCGCCTACGGCTCGGAGGAGGCCAACCGCTTCGCCGAAGAGGTGGTGCGCCGCATCAAGGAGGTGGCTTACCGGGAAAGCGCCCGCCTGGCCCGCCTCCGGGGCCCCTTCCCCGCCTTTGACCCCAAGGCCCACCTTCAAAGCCCCTTTATCCAGGCCCTCCCCGAGGACCTGATCCGGGAGGTGGAAAGGGGTCTAAGGAACGCCGCCCTTCTCTCCATCGCCCCCACGGGCTCCATCTCCATTCTGGCGGGGGTTACAGGGGGCATAGAGCCCATCTTCGCCCTCACCTACCTACGCCACGCCGGGGGGCAGGTCTTCCTGGCGGAGCACCCCCTTCTCAAGCGCTACCGGGAGGCCACAGGAGGAGGCCTCCCCCACTGGCCCACCGCCCACACCGTGGACCCTTTCCAGAGGGTGCGCCTCCAGGCCGCCCTGCAGCGCCACGTGGACCAGAGCATCTCCTCCACGGTGAACCTGCCCCGGGAAACCCCCAAGGAGGTGGTGGAGAGGCTCTTCCTCCTGGCCTGGAAGGAGGGGTGTAAGGGGATCACCGTCTTCCGGGAGGGAAGCCGGGAGGAGGTGGTGGAGCCCCTTCCCCCGGTGGGGGTCTGCACCTTCTGCCAAACGGCATGACCCGCTACCGCATCGCCACCCGGCCCTACCTCCCTTACCCTGGGGAGCGCCTCGCCCGGAGGAAGGGGCTTGGGGGGGAGTTTTACGAGCTCCGCCCTTACGCCCCCGGGGACGAGGTGAGGAGGGTCCACTGGCGGGCCTACGCCAAGACGGGGAGGCTTTTCACCCGGCTCGAGACCTCCCCCGAAAGGGGCCGCTTCCGGATCTACCTGGACCAAAGCCCAAGCATGCGCCTTCACGGGAAGCTCCCCTACGCCCGAGAGGTGGCGGCCTTTCTCCTTAGAATCGCCCGCCAGGAGGACCCCTTAGCCCGCCTCGAGGAGGGAAGCCCCAAGGACCTCCGCCCGGGAAGGGGGGTGCTGGTCCTCCTCACCGACGGGCTTGACCCCCTCCCCTGGCCCAAACTCCTCCCCCGGCGGGTGGTCTTGGTGCAGATCCTCTCCCCCTGGGAGCTGGACCCACCCCTGGAGGAGGTTCTCCTGAAGGACGTGGAGACCGGGGAAACCCTCCCCGTGGGGCGGGAGGAGGTGAAGGCCTACAAGGAAGCCCTGGCCGCCCACCTCAAGGCCCTCCGCCTCCTCGCCCTCCTCCGGGGGCGCTACGCCCTCCTCCGGGTAGGCGAGCCCCCCCTCCCCGCCCTCCTACGCCAGGGCGTTCTGGAACTCCTCTAGGCCCAAGGCCCGAAGCCTTTCCGGGTCCACGCCCCCTTCCCAGCCCGCAAGCCTCCGGTAGGCCCTGACCCCCTCCCGGAAGGCCTCGGGGTCTAGGCGGGCCTCGGGGTTTCCCTTGCGGAAAGGCTGGAAGAAGCGCTCAGGAAGCCGGTCCTCCTCCGGGGAGATCCCCTCCCGCAGGTTGAAAAGCCGGGTGAGCTGGAGCGTCCTCTCCCCCACCCCAAGCATCTCCTCCGGGGAAAGCCGCCAGCCCGTGGCGGCGTAGAGGGCCTCCCGCCACTCCTCCGGGGTCCAGGGGACGAAGTCGCAGAGGACCAGGCTGTTCACAAAGCCCCGCTCCCGGGTCTTGGTCCAGAGCATCCGGATCTTGGCCTCGGAAAGGTCCTCTATGGGCAGGGGCGGGAAGTCTTCCCCGTAGAAGCGGAGCTCCTTCAAGGCCTTCCCCTCCTTGGCGAAGGCGGTGTCGTGGAGGTTGTGGTTGTGGTCCGCCCCCGTGGGGCTCACGGCGTAGCCCACCCCCAGGGCCCGCTTGTACCGGGGGTCGTGCATGGGCACCTCCTGCCCCTTCACGTGCATGGCGAGCTCCGGGTGGCCTAGGCTCTCGGCGAGGCGCTTCGCCCCCCTTGCGAGGAGCTCCCCAAGCCTCCCCTCCCTCCTCGCCAGCTTCTCAATGGCGGCGATCAGGCATCGGCGTTCCCGAAGCGCAGCCCCAGGCCCTCGTCGTCCAGAAGGCCCCTCTCCACCGCCTCCATGGCGCAGGCGATGGTCACCCCCACCCCGATGACGTCCAGGCCGTACTGGTTGCAGAGGGTGTTGGCCTTGGTCACGGCGTAGGGGTCGGTGACCCCGCAGGTGGAGCCCAAGGCCCCAAGCCCCTCGTACTCCGGCCCCCCGTACTCGGGGCGGACATCGTACCTGCCCGTGCCCTCGATCTTCACCACCTGCTTGCAGCGGATGGCGCAGGCGTAGCAGGTGTCCCGGCCGATGCGGATGCCGAGGGCGTCCAGGCTGGTCCCGTCCAGGGCCTCGGCCCCCTCTAAAAAGCCATCCAGGAAGTTGTGGCTGGGGAGGACCCCCCTCAGGTTGAAGGCTTCACCGTGCCCACGGTGCCCATGGTGACCAGGCCCGCCGCCCGGTCCATGCGCTCCTTGGCCATGCGCCGGGCGAGCTCCTTGAGGAGGGCGGGGTCGTGGTAGGCGGGGAGGGTCTCCTTGTGGGCCCGGGCGGAGACCGCCTTGAGCCTTTTGGCCCC
>BBBN01000226.1 GCA_001311585.1 Thermus sp. JCM 17653 | reverse complement strand
CGGCCTCCTCGGAGGCCCCCGCCCCCCTGGAGGGAGGCCCCCTGGCCTCCGCCCGAGGGGGCCTTCGTGGGCTTCCTCCTCTCCCGGCCCGAGCCATGTGGGCCGAGCTTCGGGCCCTGGCCGCCTGCAAGGAGGGCCGGGTGCACCGGCAGGGGACCCCTTGGCGGGGCTTAGGGACCTCAAGGAGGTCCGGGGCCTCCTCGCCAAGGACCTCGCCGTCCTCGCCCTAAGGGAGGGGCTGGACCTTCCCCCCACGGACGACCCCATGCTCCTCGCCTACCTCCTGGACCCCTCCAACACCACCCCCGAGGGGGTGGCGCGGCGCTACGGGGGGAGTGGAGGGAGGAGGCCGCCCACCGGGCCCTCCTCGCCGAAAGGCTCCAGCAAAACCTCCTGGAGCGCCTTAAAGGCGAGGAGAAGCTCCTATGGCTCTACCGGGAGGTGGAAAAGCCCCTCTCCCGGGTCCTGGCCACATGGAGGCCACCGGGGTCCGGCTGGACGTGGCCTACCTGAAGGCCCTTTCCCTGGAGCTTCAGGGGGAGATAAGGCGCCTCGAGGAGGAGGTCTTCCGCCTGGCGGGCCACCCCTTTAACCTGAACTCCCGGGACCAGCTGGAGCGGGTCCTCTTTGACGAGCTCGGCCTTCCCGCCATCGGCAAGACGGAGAAGACCGGCAAGCGCTCCACCAGCGCCGCGGTGCTGGAGGCCCTGCGGGAGGCCCACCCCATCGTGGGAAAGATCCTGGAATACCGGGAGCTCACCAAGCTCAAGAGCACCTACATAGACCCCCTTCCGAGCCTCGTCCACCCCAGAACGGGCCGCCTCCACACCCGCTTCAACCAGACGGCCACGGCCACCGGAAGGCTTTCTAGCTCCGACCCCAACCTGCAGAACATCCCCGTGCGTACCCCCCTGGGCCAGCGCATCCGCCGGGCCTTCGTGGCCGAGGAGGGGTGGGTGCTGGTGGCCCTGGACTATAGCCAAATAGAGCTCCGGGTCCTCGCCCACCTCTCCGGGGACGAGAACCTGATACGGGTCTTCAAGGAAGGCCAGGACATCCACACGGAGACCGCAAGCTGGATGTTCGGGGTGCCCAAGGAGGCCGTGGACCCCCAGATGCGCCGGGCGGCCAAGACGGTGAACTTCGGGGTCCTCTACGGCATGTCGGCCCACAGGCTCTCCCAGGAGCTTGCCATCCCCTACGAGGAGGCGGTGGCCTTCATCGAGCGCTACTTCCAGAGCTTCCCCAAGGTGCGGGCCTGGATAGAAAAGACCCTGGAGGAGGGAAGGGAGCGGGGCTACGTGGAGACCCTCTTCGGCAGGAGGCGCTACGTGCCCGACCTCCACGCCCGGGTGAAGAGCGTCCGGGAGGCCGCGGAGCGCATGGCCTTCAACATGCCCGTCCAGGGCACCGCCGCCGACCTCATGAAGCTCGCCATGGTCAAGCTCTTCCCCCGCCTGAAGGAAGCGGGGGCCCGGATGCTCCTCCAGGTCCACGACGAGCTCCTCCTGGAAGCCCCCAAAGGCCGGGCCGAGGAGGTGGCCGCCCTGGCCAAGGAGGTTATGGAGGGAGCCTTTCCCCTCGCCGTGCCCCTGGAGGTGGAGGTGGGGATGGGGGAGGACTGGCTTTCGGCCAAGGAGTAGGGGTTGGCTCCGGAGCTTAAAGAAAGGCCAGGGGGTTTTCCCGGAGGAAGGTTTCCAGGGGAATGCCCCCTGGGCCCAGGAGAAGGCCCTTCCCCCCGAAGGCCTGGGTGAAGGCTTCCAAGCCCTTGGTTCTCTTTGAGGGGGCGCTTTTGACCTCCAGGGCCAGGAGGCGCTTTCCCTTTCTCGGGGGATTTTGCTCAGCACGCTGAGTATTTTTGCTCAGTGTACTGAGTAAATCTGGGCCTAGGCCCCGGTGGAGGGCTTGCCCCACCCGCCCCAGGGGCCCTGGTATAGTGGCCCCCGTGAGGCGCTACTTCGGCACCGACGGGGTGCGGGGGGAGGCGGGAAAGCCCCCCTTGACCCCGGAGTTCGTCCTAAAGCTCGGCCAGGCGGCGGGAGCCTATTTCCGGGCCCAGGAGGCCAAACCCGTGGTCCTCCTCGCCAAGGACACCCGGGAGTCCTCGGACCTATTGGAGGCCGCCCTGGCGGCGGGGCTTTTGAGCCAGGGGGTCAGGGTGGAGCACCTGGGGGTCCTCCCCACCCCGGGAGTGGCCCACCTCACCAAGGCCCTCAGGGCCACCGCGGGGGCGGTGATCTCGGCGAGCCACAACCCCTACCAGGACAACGGCATCAAATTCTTCGGGCCCAATGGGGAGAAGCTCCCCGACGAGGCGGAGGAGGAGATAGAGCGCCTTCTCCTGGAAGACCACCCCACCCGGGGCATCGGCACCGTGGGGGACTTCCGGGAGGCGGAGCGGCTTTACCTGGACTTCCTCCTGGCCCACGCCCCGGACCTCACGGGGCTAAAGATCGGCCTGGACCTCGCCCACGGGGCCACCTACCGCATCGGCCCCAAGCTCTTCCAGAGGGCGGGGGCCGAGGTCATGGCCTTCTTCAACACCCCGGACGGCCGGAACATCAACCGGGCCTGCGGCTCCACCCACCCCGAGGCCCTGGCCCGCTTCGTGGTGGAGCTCGGGCTGGACCTGGGCCTGGCCTTTGACGGGGACGGGGACCGGGTGCAGTTCGTGGACCGCAAGGGGCGCCTCTTCCACGGGGACCACGTCCTCTACCTCGCCGCCTTGGCCTTTGGGGAAAAGGGCGTGGTGGGGACGGTGATGAGCAACATGGGCCTCGAGGTGGCCCTAAGGGAGCGGGGCCTCGCCTTCCACCGGGCGGCGGTGGGGGACCGGTACGTCCTGGAAAAGCTCAAGGAGACGGGCCTCGCCCTGGGAGGAGAGCCCTCGGGGCACGTGATCTTCCTCCGCCACCACACCACGGGGGACGGCCTCCTCACCGCCCTCCTCACCCTGAAGGCCCTAAGGGCCCTGGGCGGGGACCTCGCCCACTGGTACGAGGCGCTTCCCCTCTACCCCCAGGTCCTCCTCAACGTGCGGGTTTCCGACAAGGCCAAGGTGATGGCGGACCCGAGGCTTGCGGAGGCCCTCCGGGAGGCCGAGGCCCGCCTGGGGGGGAGGGGCCGGGTGAACGTCCGCCCCTCGGGGACCGAGCCCCTCATCCGGGTGATGGTGGAGGCGGAGG
>BBBN01000225.1 GCA_001311585.1 Thermus sp. JCM 17653 | reverse complement strand
CACCGCCACCAGGACGTCTTCCGGAGCAAGGACCGCCCCTGGGCGAGGCCCTCCTCCAGGTCGTCCTCCGCCCCTTCCGCCGCCTTCAGAAAGACCCCTTCCCCTCCCGCCAGGAGGAAACGCACCCTGGAGAAGCCGAAGGTGGGCCAAAGCTCTACCCCGTCCAAAACGGCCAACCTGCCGCTGGTCCCCGCCCCAGCGTAGACCAGGTGCCCTCCTTCCCTAAGCCTTCCCGCCGCGGCCAAAGCGGCTTGCTCCAGGGCGGGCAGGGCAGCCTTCAGGGCGGAGAGGGCTCGAAGCTGTCCCTCGTAGAGGACCTCCAGAACCTCCCTAGGAGGCCAGAGGTCCAGGTCCCGGTAGCGCTTGGCCACGTCCTCCGTCATACCACCTCCGCGGCCAGGGCGTTGGCCACCGCCCGACGCAGGGGAGCGATGGAGGGGCGGTGGCGGGTGGGGTGGACAGCGTTGGTGAGGAGGGCCCAGGCGTAACCCCGGAGAGGGTCCACCCATACCCCCACCCCGGTGAAGCCCGTGTGCCCAAATGCCCGCTCCGAGGCGAGGCTTCCCCCGTGCCAGCCCGGGCGCTTCCGCTCCCAAGAAAGGAGCCTCTCCCCGTGGGGACGGAGCATCTCCTCCAAGGCTGCCCGGGAAAGCCAGCGCCCCTCCAGGATGGCCAGGAGCTCCTCCAGCACCCCCTCCAGGTACCGAAGAGGCCTGCATGCCCCGCTGCGCCCCCCAGGGCGAAGGCGTTCTCGTCGTGGACCTCCCCCCGGAGCACCTTTCCCCGCCAGGGGCACTTCTCGGTGGCGGCGGTGCGCCCCGGAGGTGGGCTGAAGGTAAGGCCGGGAGGGAGGGGGAAGTCCTTTAGGGGCCTGCCCCGCACCCTTTCCAAAAGGATGCCGAGGAGCATGTAGCCGATGTCGGAATAGGCGGGTTCCCCAAGGGGCCAAGGGTGCTGGAGGAGCGGGCCTTTAGGGCCTCGCCAAAGCCCCAGGTGTAGACCGCCTCCCAGGCGGGAAGCCCCGAGGTGTGGGCCAGAAGCTCCCGCACGGTCTTGGCCTTCAGGGGGTGGTCCTTGAGCCAGAGGAGCTCGGGAAGGTGCTGCCCAAGGGGATCGTCTAGGTCCAGGAGACCTTCCTCCACTGCCTTCAGGATCTCCTTGAGGGTAAAGAGGGGCTTGGTGAGGCTGGCCAGGTCAAAGTAGAAGTCGGCCTCGAGGGGCACCGGATGGGGCTCCCGCTGGGCGAGGCCCAGGTGGAAGGCTTCCCGGCGCCCGTCGGCGAAAACCACCCCAAAGGCCGCTCCGGGAACCAGGCCCCGGGCTACGGCCTCCTCCAGGAACCCCATGACCCGCATGGCCTAGAGTTTAACCGGTAGGCTATTGGTAGGCAAGTGGTATGCTTAGGGCATGGCGCGGCCGGACGGAGAGCTATCCCTTAGGGGTGCGTCCTTCGCCCAAGCCCAGGCGTGGAGGCCCTGCAGGCCTTTTTTTACCGGGGCCCCCATGCTGGCTTGAGCCAGCATGGGGTGGTAAGAGGGGGGTCCTGTGGCGCCCCTAGGACCCAGGTACCTCGAAGTGGCGGAAGGCCTGCGGGAGGCCCTCCTAAAGGGGGAGTACACCCATACCCTGCCCCCGGAGCGCCTCCTGGCGAAGCGCTACGGGGTCTCCCGGGACACCCTGCGCCGCGCCTTGGACCTGCTTGCGGAGGAGGGGCTTCTCGTGCGCAGGCGGGGAAGCGGCACCTATGTGGCCCGGCGGGCCACTTTCCGGGCCAAGCTCCTCGGCTTCAGCGAGGAGATGCGCGCCCTAGGGCTTGCCCCCGCTACCCGCCTCCTCCGGTGGGAGAAGGGTCCGGCCACGGCAGAGGAAGCCTTTCACCTCCGCCTCTCCCCCGGGGAAAAGGTCTTGCGCCTGGAACGCCTCCGGATCGCCGATGGGGAGCCCATGGCCCTGGAGCGGGCCACCCTCCCCGCCTGGGCCCTGGAGGGACCGCCGGAAGGCTCCTTGTACCGGGCCCTCGAGGCCAAGGGTCTCCGCCCGGCCCGGGCCCTCCAGCGCCTCCGGGCTGTGGCCGCCCGGGAGGAGGACCGGCTTTTAGGGGTGGAACCGGGAAGCCCTCTCCTCTACCTGGAAAGGGTAAGCTTCCTCCCAGATGGCGGCCCTATTGAGTTCGTGAAGAGCCGCTACCGGGGGGACCGGTACGAGCTTTTGGTGGAGCTCCTATGAGGGTCCTGGGGATCATGTCCGGCACCAGCGCCGACGGGGCCGACCTGGTCCTGGCGGAGTTTTTTGGGGGACCCAAGGACCTCCGGCACCGGGTCTTGGCCCACCGAGAGGTGCCCTACCCGGAGGACCTCAGACGGCGTGTCCTGGGGGCCATGCGGGAGGCCTCTACCCGGGAGGTAGCCCTTCTGCACCACGACCTGGGCCGCTTCTACGCCGAGGCCGCCCTCCCCTTCCGGGGGGAGGCGGAACTGGTGGGCCTCTCGGGGCAGACCCTCTGGCACGAGCCCCCCCGGGCCACCTTCCAGATCGGAGAGGCGAGCTACCTGGCCCAGGCCCTAGGGGTACCGGTGGTCTTTGGCTTCCGGGCGGTGGACCTGGCGGCGGGAGGAGAGGGGCCCCTTTGGTGGCTTACCCGGACCTCCTCCTCTTCGGGGAGGAGGGGCTTTTCCAAAGCGTCCACAACCTGGGAGGGATCTCCAACCTCACCGCCTTCCGGGGCCGCGACCCCAACACCCTTTTGGCCCTGGACACCGGCCCTGGGGTCTGCCTCTTCGACGAGGCGGCCCAAGGGCTCGGCCTCTCCCCGGAAAAGGCCGTGGACCTGGCGGAAAGGGGCGGGGTGGAGGAGGAGGCCCTGGCCCTCTGGCTCCAACACCCTTATTTCCAAAGGCCCCCGCCCAAGACCACGGGGCGCGAGGTGTGGCGCCTCCAGGCCCTCCCCCGCCTTCCCAGGGACCCCGCCATCCTCCTCAAGACCCTCCTGGCCTTCACCGCGCGGAGCATCGTCCTGGCTTACCACCGCTTCGTAGGACCCGTGGACCGGGTCCTCCTGGCGGGGGGCGGGGCCCGGAACCGGGTGCTGGTGGCCCTCCTAAAGGAAGCCCTACCCGTGGAGGTCATGGAGAACCCCAAGGTGCGGGAGCCCTTGGCCTTTGCTCTCCTGGCCTACCTCCACGCCCGGGGGGAGGCGAACGTCCTGGGCCGGGCCACGGGGG
>BBBN01000224.1 GCA_001311585.1 Thermus sp. JCM 17653 | reverse complement strand
GCCAGGGCTTGGCCAATGGCCCGCTCCACGGGATCCGGGGGCGGCCTTAGGGGCCCAAGGAGGGCCCATCCCGCTAGAGCCTGCAGAAGCCCAACCAGGAGGGCGGCCCCCAGGATTCGCCGGCCCGGGGCAAGGCGCGGCAAACCCCCGAGGGCGAAAAGGAAGAGAAGCTTACGGCCAGGGAAAGGGAGTAACCAAAGCCCAAGGGCGGTAGCGCGAGGAGGGCGAGAAGAGGGGCCAGGTAAAGGAGCAGGCTTGGTCTGAAGCGGAGCAGGAGAAAGAGGCCTGTGAGCAAGTAAGCGGGGCTTGCCAGGAAGACCTCTCCCAAGGGAGGGGTTTCCTGCGGGAGAGCTGCATAGAGGAAAACCCCCCCGCCCGTGAAGAGCCAGCTCAGGTAGGCCCAGGCCGAGGTGGTGGCGAGGAGGGGAAAGAGGAGGACCAGGCTGGCCGCGGCCCAGGCTCGAGGCTCCACCCGTCGGAAGAGGCCGATCCCCAAGGCGAAGAGGACCCCCAGGGGGAGGGCGAAGGGGGTAGCGTACACGGCAAGGCCCAGTACGATCCCCGAGGCGAAGAGAAAGAAGGAGAGGCCTTCCTCCAGCCAGCGCCTGTAGAGGGTCCAGGCCCACCATAGGAGGACGAGGCCCAGGACCTGGGCGAAGTCCTCGGCGAGGAGGTAGAGGGGCAGGGGGGAAAGCAGGAAGCCCACGCTGAGGAGGAGGGGCAGGATCTGGGCCTGCCTCTTGGCCTCGGCCAGGAGGAGGGCCAAGCCCAGCCCTAAAGCGGCGGCGCCCAGGATCGGGGGGGCCGCGGGAGAGGGCCAGAGGAGGAGCAGGAGGAGCGGGAGGGGTGGGTAGCTGAAGCCCACGAGCTCCAACCGGCCGCGGTCCAGGGCCAGGTACACCTTGGCCAGGTACGCGGCGTGGGGATCGCTGAGATAGCCCTCCTGGGCTAGCCCCAGGGCGGCCATACCGGCAGGCAGGGCCAGGGCCAGGCCCAACCCAAGCTCAAGGGGCAGGCTCGAGGTGAGGCGCTTCCTGCTTGCTGAGGCCATGAAGGGTTTTCTCCCAGTAGAAGGGCTTGGTGAAGAGCTGGACCAGGGCCTTGTAGGCGGCCACGCTGTGCAGAACAGTAGAGGGGGTTTAGAAGGGCGAAGGGCACCAGGGGGTAGAGCCGGCGCTTAAACGCCGCCAGCATGTTGAGGTAAATGGCCAGGCGTTGCCGAGGAGGAGGTTAAAGAGGGCAAGGTAGAGGAGGAAGGGGGGGAAGTAGGGTTCCAGGGCCCGCGTCCCCGTGGCCAGCCAAAGGAGGAAAAGCCCCCAAAGGACAGGGGCGAGGAGGAAGGTAAGGGGGGTCCCGGCGATGAGGAGGAAAAAGCCCAAGAACTGCCGGAGGCCCACCCGCCTCAGGAGCTTGAGGGGCTGCCGGCTGTGGACCAGGGCGGTCTGCATGTACCCCTTGATCCAGCGGGAGCGCTGGCGGATCCAGTTGCCCACGTGGTTGTTGGCCTCCTCGTAGGTGGTGGAGTTCACCACGCCCACGGTGTAGCCCCGCATGGCAGCCCGGATGCCGAGGTCGGCGTCCTCGGTGACGTTGAAGGGATCCCAGCCCCCGAGCTCCCTCAGCTTCTCCGTCTTGAAGTGGTTGCTGGTCCCCCCGAGCGGGATGGGGAGGCCGAGGCGGTCCAGGCCCGGGAGGAGGTAGTCAAACCAGTAGGAGTACTCCAGGGTGAACATCCGAGTGAGGAAATTCTCGTTCCAGTTGAAGTAGTTCAGGGCGGCCTGGACGCAGACCCTGTGCTCCGGACCTTTCCGGAAGGCCACCACCGCCTTTTTGAGCTGGTCGGGCTCCGGCTGGTCCTCCGCATCGTAAATCACCAGGTACTCCCCCCGGGCGAAGAGCAGGCCGACATTGCACGCCTTGGGCTTGGTCTTGGGCTGGCCGTGGGGGACGATCACGAACTGGACATTGTCCGGGGGACGGGCCGCCTTGGCGGCCTCGAGGGTCTCGGGGTCGTCCTCCTCAATGAGGACCAGGATTTCCAGCTTCTCCTTCGGGTAGTCCATCCGGGCCAGGTTCCGCATGAGGAGGCCCACCACGTTGGCCTCCCGGTAGACGGGGACCAGGACGGTGTAGGTGGGGAGCTCCTCTTCCTTAAGGGCCCGAACCTCCTCCTCGGTCACGGGGGCGTCGCGCTCGGCCAAGGCCCCGGCGAGGCTTACCGCGAACTTGAAGGCCACGCTGAGGAAGAAGAAGGCGTTGACCCCGAGGTTCAGAAGGATCAGGGTCTCCCGGGGCCAGAGGTAGAGGCCGAGGAGCGTTCCGAGGAGGCCCAGGGCGAAGACCAGGTACTGTCCCGGGGTGAAGACGGTGTAGGCCGACTCCTCCGGGCTCCGGTAGTAGAGGGCGTAGACCGCCCGGTCCAGAAGGGGCTCCCGGTAGAAGGCGCGGATGGCCCAGTCCACGTCCCACTCGGTGGTGACCAGGAAGGCGGCCCTTTCTGCCCCCAGGTGGGCCCGGAGGGCGGCCTCCAGGGCAGGGGAAGGGGCGTCGCTCACGGCCACCCGAAGGGCTCCGTCGTGGCCAAACCCCAAGGGGACGGCCCGGTGGCGCAAGGCCTCCTCCAGGGGCCAGCGCCGGAGGAGCTTGGGGTCGGGCCGCTCCTCGGTGAGGAGGACGAAGGGGAGGCCCCATAGGTCGGAAAGGGCTTGGTAGAGATCCTTCCGCCGGACGTAGCCCAGGGCCAGGAGGATGCGGCCGAGCTTCTCCCCGCTTCTCGCTTGCAGCTCCAGCGCCCGGGAAAGCTGCTCCTCGCTGATCAGGCCCCGGGCCAGCAGGAACTCGCCGAGTCTAGGCCTTTCCACGGCGCACCACCTTGGGGTAGAGCCTAGGAGGAGCAACAGGGCGAGGACGGTAAGCCCCAGGTAGACCGCTGTGCGGTGGCGGGCAAGGAAGCTCGCCAGGGTTTCGGGCAAGGGCTGGACCGGAGGGCGCTCTTGGAAAGGGAAAGGGCCAGGAGGGCCCCGAGGGGCCGCGGAGGGCCACCTCCCCGTGGAGGGCGAACCAGCCTTCCTTAAGGGCCTCCTCCAGGAAGGGCGCCAGGATCTCCCCGCTGGCGCTGGTGTGGCTGAGGAGGAGGACGGGGCCCCCTTTTCGGGCAAACGCCTGAAGGGCGGCGTAAGGCGCCCCGGGCCGGACCACCAGCCAAGGGGTACCCTGGCTGTCCAGAAGGCGGAACCCCGGGGTGCGAAGGGGCGCCTCGAG
>BBBN01000223.1 GCA_001311585.1 Thermus sp. JCM 17653 | reverse complement strand
CCCGGAGGCTCTTCAGGCCCAGGAAGTCCGAGGCCTTCTCCGTGAGCTCCAAGCGGGCCTCCCCCGCCTCGCCCCGGTACCCTCCTTGGGCGGGGTCCGTGGGGTCCTCCCCGGGAAGGCGCAGGTAGCCCGCCTCCTGGAGCTTCCGGATCATCCCCTGGATGGCCTGGTAGAGCCGGGTCTCCTCCTTGCGGTGGGCGAAGCGGGCCTCGCGGAGCCAGTCCTCGGGGACAAGCTCGTTCTTGAGGAGGGCCTGGAGGAGGGCGTCGTAGAGGTCCTCGAGGGTGGGGGCGCGGTCGGGGTCCGGGTCGTAGCGCTGGAAGGGGTCGGAAAACCCCGAGTCCAGGAGGAAGTCCTCCAGGAGGGAGAGGATCTCCTCGGGGGAAAGCTCCTCCAGGCCTCCCTCGTAGCGGCTGTAGCGGATGGCCTTCATCGTTGCAACCTCCCCAGGATCTTTTCCATGAGCCGGGCGTAGTCCGGAAGCCGCGAGAAGATGACCCGGGCCAGGGCTTCGTTGTACGTGTGGACCGTGAGGTTGCGGTCGTCCACCATGCCGAGGGCCAGGCGAGCCTCTTCCTCCCCCAAAAGCCCCGCCTCCCGAGCCAGGCGGATGACCCCCTTGGGGCCTGCCCCCTCCAGCCCCTCCACTTCCCGGAGGTAGACCTGTAGAGCCTTCCAGAAGGCCTCAAAGGTGTACTCAAAGCGCTGGATGGCGGCGTCCCGCTCAATGGGGCTCGGGTCCTGCAGGAAGGCGAGCTCTCTAAGCGTGGCGAGGGCCTTCTCCGCGACCTGAATCCGCTCTAGAACTCGGCCCACAGGACACCCTCCCTAAGCACCCGCTCCCGGAAGGCGGGCTCGGCCTCGGCGAGGTCCACGAGATCCACCCGCCGCACCACGGGGGCCTCCTCCAGGGCCTCCCGAAGGAGGGGCATGAGGGGGGCGAGGGGCGTGGGCGAGAGGAGGGCGAGGTCCAGGTCGGAGGCCCGCCCCCCCTCCCCCCGGGCGAAGGAGCCGAAGAGGTAGAGCCTTGTTCCCGTCCCCTGGAGGTAGGGCCTTAAGGCGGCGAGGACGGTCTCCTTATCCAGCTCCAGGCTAGTTGCCATAGCTCCTCGGCCTCTCCGCCGCCTGGTAGCTGGCCTCGCCCCGGGAGAGCTTCCGCCTCCCCACCAGGCCCTCGAGGACGAACTCCCCGGCGGAAAGCAAAACCTCAGGGGCTTCCCCCTCGCCAGGGCCCGGGCCGCCTCCAGAAGCCCCGGGACCCCGGCCATGGCCCTAAGGGCCCCCTCCAGGTCCCCCTCGGGCAGGGTGAGGAGGTTCCCCTCCTCAAAGTGGGCCACGATGGGCTCGGTCCTCAGGCGGTAACGGGGGAGGACCATGCCGAAGGCCCGCTGCACGATCTCCCGCGCCACCTTTTCCGCCCCCTGGAGCTCCCCTTCGTATTCCAGCTCCAGCTTCCCGGTGATGGCGGGAAGCCCCTGGTAGAGGTCCAAGGGCCTCGCCACGGGCCTCCCCCCGTGGAGGAGGGCGCGGCGCTCGGCGCTCGCCGCCACCACCTCCAAAAGGCTGATGGCGAGGCGCTGGGAAACCCCCGCCGTCTGGTCCACGCGGCGGTCCTCCCGGGCGGCGAAGGCCACGGCCTCCACGGAAAGCCTCACCCACTCCGGGACCAGGACCCCTTCCGGCAGGTAGGCCTCCTGGGCGCTGATCCGGGCCCCCTCCTCCAGGGAGCGGGGGTAGTGGGTGCGGATCTCGCTCCCGATGCGGTCCTTGAGGGGGGTGACGATCCTTCCCCGGGCGGTGTAGTCCTGGGGGTTGGCGGTGAAGACCAGCCAGACGTCCAGGGGAAGGCGGATGGGGTAGCCCCGGATCTGGACGTCCCCCTCCTCGAGGATGTTGAAAAGGGCCACCTGCACCTTGGGGGCGAGGTCGGCGAGTTCGTTCACGGCGAAGATCCCCCGGTTCGCCCGGGGCAGGAGGCCGTAGTGGATGCTCTCCAGGTCCGCCATCCCCGTGCCCCGCCGGGCCGCCTTGATGGGGTCCATGTCCCCCAGGAGGTCGGCCACGGTGGTGTCGGGGGTGGCGAGCTTCTCCACGTACCGGTCCTCCCGGGAAAGCCAGAGGATGGGGGCGTCGTCCCCGGCCTCCTCGAGGAGGCGCTTCCCCTCGGGGGAGATGGGGTGGAGGGGGTTGTCGCGAAGCTCCGTGGCCAGGGCGGGGACCTCCTCGTCCAGGAGGCTTGTGAGGCTGCGGAGGATCCGGCTTTTCGCCTGGCCCCGGGTGCCCAGGAGGATGAAGTTCTGCTTGGCGAGGATGGCCTGGACCAGGGCGGGGATCACCGTGTCCTCGTAGCCGTGGATGCCGGGGAAGAGCCTCTCCCCGCGCCTAAGCTTTTCCCGGAGGTTCTCCCGGGCCTCGTCCTTCACGGTGCGGCGGAGCTTCTCCAGGGCGTAGGTGCGCTTGAGTTCGCCTAGGGTCTTGGCCTTCACCCTTACCAGTCTAGGGGAAGGGGTGGAGGGGGTGTGTGCCGTGGGTCTCCGTGGGATAATGGGAGGGTGAACCGCGCCCGGGACTGGCTGGAGCAGGCAAGGCACAACCTCCGCCACGCCCAAGGGAGCTACATCCCCACCCGCTACCCCGACGCCCACCCGGCGGGTCCGGCCGCCCGGCACTACACCCGCCTCGAGGCCGAGGAGGCCCTAACCTTGGCCCAAACAATCCTGGCCTTCGTGGAGGAGAGGTTGTGACCCGGGTCTTCCGCTTTGACCCCAAGGCCCGCTTGAGGGAGGTGGTGCGGGCCGCCTGCGCCTTGGGGGAGCGTCCCGAGGTCCTCGCCGTGGTCCTCTTCGGCTCCCTGGCCCGGGGGGAGGCCACCGCTTTCAGCGACGCCGACCTCCTCATCCTCCTCCGGGACAGTTCCCGAAAGGCTCGTAGACTACCGCCCGGAAGGGGTGCGCCGGGTGGAGGTCTTCCCCTACACCCTGGCCGAGGCTAGGGAGGCCCTGAAGGAGGGGTTTGGCGTGGTCCCGGCCGCCCTCAGGGAAGGGCGGGTCCTCTTCGAGCGGGAGGGGGCCTGGGAGGGCTTGCGCCGCCTAGCCTAACGCCCCTCTCATGCCTAGGGGGTATCTTGGCGGCGTGGAGATTCACGGCACCACCATCCTCGCCGTCCGCAAGGACGGGGTCACCGCCCTCGCCGGGGACGGCCAGGTCACCTTCGGCCAGACCGTGCTCAAGCGGGGGGCGGTGAAGGTGCGGAAGCGTGGAGGTGGG
>BBBN01000222.1 GCA_001311585.1 Thermus sp. JCM 17653 | reverse complement strand
GCCAAGGAAAGGGGGGTGATGAACTCCAGGGCCCTCTCCGTGGCCAGGGCCCGGACCTCATGCCCCTCGGCTCGGAGGAGGCGGAGGAGGTGGGGGGCCTTGAGGGCCGCCACCCCTCCCGTGACCGCCACCAGCACCCGGGCCACTAAGCCTCCTCTTCCGCCACGGGGTAAAGCTTCTCCATCTCCCTTTGCAGGCGGTCCTCGGGAACCAGGTGCTCCCCGAAAACGAGCCTGCCCGTCAAGAGCTCCTTCATGGCCCAGGTGACGGCGTTGGGGTCGTCAAAGAGGCCCTCGAGGGTGCGCATCTTGGGCCTTTCCTCCGGCTCCAAGACGGTGTTCTTGAAGCGGTGGCGCAAAAGCTGCTGGGCCCTTTTGGCCACCACCACCGTGAGCCGGTACTTGGAATCCACCATGCCAAAGAGCTTGTCAATCCCCGGTTCCGCCATGGCTCCTCCTCAGAATCTCGTCCAGGTCCCTCTCCAAAACCTCGTCCCGGGCCAGGGCCCGCCCGATGGCCTCCCCCATCCGCGCCTGGCGGCGGCGCTCGGCGGTGAGGATGGCCAAGAAGTCGGCCACGGCCTCCTCCAGGACGTCGTTCACCACCACGTAGTCAAAACGGTGGGCGTTCCTGATCTCCCTCTCCGCCTGCTCCAGGCGCTTCTGGATCCTTTCGGGGGAGTCCGTACCCCGGTAGACCAGGCGCCGCTTCAGCTCGGAAAGGGAAGGGGGCACCAGAAAGATGAGCACCGCCTCGGGCATCCGCTCCTTCACCTGGAGGGCCCCCTGGACCTCGATCTCCAAGAGCACGTCCTCTCCCCTGGCCAGGGCCCGCTCCACCGGGGCCTTAGGGGTGCCGTAGAGGTGCCCCACGTACTCGGCGTGCTCCAAAAACCCCCCCTGGGCGAGGAGGGCTTCAAAGGTGGGCCGGTCCACAAAGTAGTAGTCCACCCCGTGCCGCTCCCCCGGGCGGGGCGGGCGGGTGGTCATGGAGATGGAGTAGAAGAGGCGGGTGCGCTCCAGGACCTTGGCGCGCACCGTGCCCTTCCCCACCCCGCTGGCCCCGGTCATGACGAAGAGCTGGCCCCGCATACCCCTCACCCCGGAGGATACCAAAAGCTCCCGGCCCCGGCAAGGATTTTTGTGATCTAGGCACATTCTTTCTGTGGTACACTCTTCCCCATGGCCTGGTACGAGGGCGCCTTCTTCTACCAGATCTTCCCCGACCGCTTCTTCCGCGCAGGCCCCCCGGGCAGGCCCGCCCCCGCGGGGCCCTTTGAGCCGTGGGAAGCCCCGCCCACCCTCAGGGGTTTCAAGGGGGGGACGCTTTGGGGCGTGGCGGAGAAGATCCCCTACCTCCTGGACCTCGGGGTGGAAGCCCTTTACCTCAACCCCGTCTTCGCCTCCACCGCCAACCACCGGTACCACACCGTGGACTACTTCCAGGTAGATCCCCTCCTGGGGGGCAACGCCGCCCTCCGCCACCTCCTGGAGGTGGCCCACGCCCACGGGATGAGGGTCATCCTGGACGGGGTCTTTAACCACACGGGGAGGGGCTTTTTCGCCTTCCAGCACCTTTTGGAAAACGGGGAGGCAAGCCCCTACCGGGACTGGTACCACGTGAAGGGGTTTCCCCTCAACGCCTACGGCCTCGAGCCCAACTACGAGGCCTGGTGGGGCAACCCCGAGCTCCCCAAGCTCAAGGTGGAAACCCCGGCGGTGCGGGAGTACCTGCTTTCCGTGGCCGAGCACTGGGTGCGCTTTGGGGCCGATGGCTGGCGGCTGGACGTGCCGGGCGAGATCCCGGACCCGGAGTTTTGGCGGGCCTTCCGCCGACGGGTGAAGGGGGCCAACCCCGAGGCCTACCTGGTGGGAGAGATCTGGGAGGAGGCCGACTCCTGGCTCCAAGGGGACATGTTTGACGCCACCATGAACTACCCCCTCTCCCGGGCCCTCCTGGGCTTCGTGGGGGGGGAGGCTCTGGACCGGGAGCTCGCCGCCCGCTCGGGCCTGGGGCAGGTGGAGCCTCTCCAGGCCCTGGCCTTCAGCCACCGCCTGGAAAACCTCTTTGGCCGCTACCGGGAGGAGGTGGTGCGGGCCCAGATGAACCTCCTCACCTCCCACGACACCCCCCGCCTCCTGAACCTCCTGCAGGGTAGCGTGGAGCGGGCCAGGCTGGCCCTGGCCCTCCTCTTCCTCCTGCCCGGGAACCCCACGGTCTACTACGGGGAGGAGGTGGGCATGGAGGGGGCCCCGACCCGGCGAACCGGGGGGGGATGGTCTGGGAGGAGGTCCGCTGGCGAAGGGAGATCCGGGAAACGGTAGGGCGCCTGGCCCGGCTCAGGAAGGAGCATCCCCTCCTGCGCACCGCCCCCTACCGGCGCGTCTACGCCCAAGACGGGCACCTG
This sequence comes from Thermus sp. JCM 17653, assembly GCA_001311585.1. Classification (GTDB taxonomy): domain Bacteria; phylum Deinococcota; class Deinococci; order Deinococcales; family Thermaceae; genus Thermus. Next base: position 879 of record BBBN01000222.1, on the reverse strand, counting down.
GCCTTCACCCGCGGGCCCTACCTGGTGGTGGTGAACGCCACCCCCCATCCCTTCCGCCAGGACTTCCCCCTGCACGGGGCCCTGCCCCGGGGGGCCCAGGCGGTGGACCTCCTCTCGGGAAGCCTATGCACCCCCATGGGGGGGCGCCTTTGTGGCCCCGAGCTTCCCCCCTTTTCCCTAGCGGTCTGGGTGGAGGTCTAGGGCCCCTTCAAAGGCGAGGAGCCAGCGCTTCAGCCCTTCCTGCCCGGCGAAGCCCCCAGGCGCCCGTCGGCGTGGATCACCCGGTGAGCGGGCACCAGGAGGAAGAAGGGGCAGGCCCTAAGGGCCGCCCCCACGGCCCGGGGGGCAAGGCCAAGCTCCCGGGCCAGGCGCCCGTAGCTTTCCGTCTTTCCGTAGGGAATGCGCTGCACCCGCTGGTAGAGGGCGACGCGGCTTGGGGAAAGACCGGCGTAGTCCAGGGGCAGGTCCCCAAAATCGGGCTTCTCCCCGGCGAAATAGGCCTCCACCCTCTCCCGCACGGCACGGGCTAGGGAGCCCCTGGCCTCCTCTCCCCGGGGAAAAAGGACGGGCTCCAAGCGCCGCACCCCCAGGGAGGAAACCTCCAGCCAGAGGGGCCCTAGGGGCGTGGGGATCCACATGGGCTAGCGAAGGGCTAAAGCCGGGCCCGGAAGCCCCCCTAGGAGAAGGTCCGAAAGAAAGGTGCCGGGGAAGTAGTGCCCCAAGATCTCCCGGTGGCCGTACCCCGCCTCGGCCATGCCCTTGGCCCCCCACTGGGAAAGCCCCACGCCGTGCCCCGCTCCCCGACCCAGGGCCTCAAAGCCTGGAACTCTACCAGGTAGAGGGGAGGCCCAGGAGGCGCAGGAAGCGGCCCGCCTCGAG
>BBBN01000221.1 GCA_001311585.1 Thermus sp. JCM 17653 | reverse complement strand
TTGTTCACAACCTCATCCGTAGCCGGGTGCTCCTGAGGATGGCCGGAGTGGAGCTATGAGGTAGCACACGAAGGAATGAGGCACTTTTGCAAGGCAGGCCCCCATTCTTCTTGACCCCTCTTAGGCCGACGTGTATAATCCAGGGAACAACGTGCATTTCTTTGCTTACACCAAACCCCAGAAAGACCAAAGGAGCCCGAAGATGACCTGGAAGGAAGCCTACCCGGATATCCCCCTAGGCAGGACGCTTGTGGCATCATCGCCATGGCGGAGAAGAGCGGCAAGCCTCCCACCGCATCGTGCGGCGCACCCTGGAAAGCCTCTACCGGATGGCCCACCGAGCCGGGGCCATTCGCGGCGAGGGGGATGGGACCGGCATCCAAACCGACATTCCCCGGGAGCTTTGGCCCATTTTCTAGAACGGGTGGGACTGGACCCCAACCTGGCCTTCAACCCCCGCTTCTTCGTGGGGCACTTCTTCGTGCCCAAAAGCGAGGAGGGACGGTAGAGGAGTTCTTCGCGCTGCTCGGCCGGGAGGGGCAGCGGCTCGGGGTGCGTCCTCTCCACTTCCAGCGGGGAGAGGTGGTGAGCGAGGTCCTGGGGCCTGTGGGGCGACGCACGGAGCCCATCTTCCTCCAGGTGGCGGGGCTTTCTCCCGATGGGGACGGGCCTTTGTGGGAGCTTGGGCTCCGCCTCGAGGCCCTCTTCCCCGTGCACGTGGTCTCCCTCTCCACCCACAGCGTGGTCTACAAGGTGCGGGGAGCGGCGGAGCTTCTCAAGCGCTACTACCCCGAGCTGTCCCGGCCCGAGTTTAAGAGCACCATCGCCCTGGGCCACAACCGCTACTCCACCAACACCCTTTCCACCTTTGAGCAGGTGCAGCCCTTCGGCCTTCTGGGCCACAACGGCGAGATCAACACCATCGAGAGGCTAAGGCGGGAGATGGACCACCTGGGCATCCCCCGCACCGGGGGTTCGGACTCCCAGGACCTGAACCGCATGCTGGAGGGGCTCATCTACCGCTACGGCCTCTCCCTCCCTGAGGCCATGGACCTGGTCTTTCCCCCTATCCTGGGGGAGATCAAGGGGCTCGCCCCGGAGCTGCAGGACCTCTACATGGCCCTGCGCCAGCGTTTTGGGCCTTTGGCCCAGGGCCCTGCGGCCATCGTGAGCCGCCACCGGGACGAGGCGGTTTTCGCCACCGACGCATGGGCCTGCGGCCCCTCTGGCAGTTTGAAACCCCTTACGAGCTGGTGTTTTCCTCGGAAAGGGGGGTGTTCAGCGCCGAGGAGTTCGTTTCCGAGCCCAAGCCTTTGGCCCCGGGGGAAAAGGTCTACCTGCGCCTTACCCCGGAAGGCCCCAAAGTCCTGCCCTTTGACCGGCACCAGCGCCTGGTGCTGGAGCGGATGGCCGCCCGTACCCCGGTGGAGGGCTACCGGGTGCACCTGGGAGGCCCCCTAAGGCAGGGGCCACCCCCCGTGAGCGGGGGAAGCGGGGTGGAGGTGGAGGAGAAGCCCGCCCCGCCTCCTCTGGGGCTGGAGCGGGCCTACGGCTGGGACCGCTGGGACCAGGCCTACCTCGAGGCCCTGGCCAAGACGGGGAACGAGCCCATCGGCTCTTTGGGCTACGATGGCCCCCTGGCGGCCCTGAATCCGGAGAAGCCCAACCTCTCCGAGTTCTTCAAGGAGACGGTGGCGGTGGTGACCAACCCCGCCATTGACCGGGAGCGGGAGATTGAGCACTTCTCCACCCGCGTCCTCCTGGGCCGCCGCCCCTTGCCCGACGGCCGGGGTGGGGGAAGGGTGGAGGAGCTCCTTCTGCCCATCGTCTTGGAAGCGGACCAGGGTCTGGCGGAAAGCTTCGGCACCCTGACCCTCTCCGAGGTCCGGGCCCGCTTCAAGACCAAGACCCTCGTCCCCCAGTTCACCGTGGAGGAGGGGCTTCTGGCCGGCCTTAGGCGCCTGGAGGAGGAGGCGGTGCGGGCGGTGGAGGAGGGGGCCGAGGTCCTCCTCCTCTCCGACCGGGAGGCCTTCCAGGGGGGCGTTTGGATCGACATCGGGCTCGCCGTGGCGGCGGTGAACCGGGCCCTCCTCCAACGGGACGCCGAGGGGGTGGCCCTAAGGCGCAGGACCTCCCTCCTGGTCCACTCTGGGGGCGTGCGGAACCTCCACGACGTGGCCTTCCTCCTGGGCCTGGGCGCCGAGGCCGTGGCCCCCTGGCTCATGGAGGAGAAGGCCCGGGCTGGAGGGGCGGAAGGGGGTGGCGGGCGTCCTCGAGGCCCTCCGCAAGGGCCTAGAGAAGGTCATCTCCACCATGGGCATCCACGAGCTCCGGGGCTACGGCCGGATCTTCAGCGCCATCGGCCTCAAGCCCGAGCTCGCCGAGTACTTCGGCACCCGGAACTTCTTGGGCTCGGAGAACGCCGGGTACGGACTCTTGGAGCTGGAGCGGACCCTTTTGGAGCGGGAAGGCTTCCTCCGGGCGGAGAAGGTCCTCCCGGCCAAGGATTTCCGCTTTAACCCCCGCATCTATAAGGCCGCCCAGGAGGTGGCCACGGGACAGGCCCCTTACGCCCACTTCCAGGAGAAGGTCCGCGCCTTGGAAAGGGAAAACCCCGTGGCCGCACGGCAGCTTCTGGAGGTGCGTTTTCCCGAAAGGAGCGAGGTGGCCCCGGAGGAGGTGGACCTCTCCGTGGGGGCCCACTCCCTGCCCTTCGTCATCAGCGCCATGAGCTTCGGCTCCCAGGGGGAGGCCGCCTTCAGGGCCTACGTGGAGGCGGCCAAGCGCCTCAACATGCTCTGCGTCAACGGGGAAGGCGGGGAGATCCCCGACATGCTGGGCAAGTACACCCCCTGGCGGGGCCAGCAGGTGGCCTCGGGCCGCTTCGGGGTCCACGCCTACATGCTGAACTCGGCCAGCGTCATTGAGATCAAGATCGGCCAGGGGGCGAAGCCCGGGGAAGGAGGGCACCTCCCCGGCAAGAAGGTCTCGGCCAAGGTGGCGGCCGCGAGGAACGCCGTCCCCGGGGTGGACCTCATCAGCCCTCCAACAACCACGACCTCTACTCCATCGAGGACCTGGCCCAGCTCATTGAGGAGCTGAAGACGGTGAACCCCAAGGCCATGGTCTCGGTGAAGGTGCCCGTGATCCCGGGCATCGGCACCATCGCCGTGGGCATCGCCAAGGCGGGGGCCGACGTCATCACCCTCTCCGGCTTTGAGGGGGGCACGGGGGCGGCCAGGCTCCACGCCCTGAAGTACGCCGGCTTGCCCGTGGAGCTCGGC
>BBBN01000220.1 GCA_001311585.1 Thermus sp. JCM 17653 | reverse complement strand
GGCGGATGCTGGAGCCCGAGGAGCTCGTGGAGCGCCTCGAGGCCTTCCTCGCCCCCAAGGACCTAAAAGGCCTCCATCTCCTGGTCTCCGCCGGGCCCACCCGGGAGTACCTGGACCCCGTGCGCTTCCTTTCCAACCCCTCCTCCGGGCGGATGGGCTACGCCGTGGCCGAGGCCGCCCGGGACCGGGGGGCGGAGGTGGTCCTGGTCTCGGGCCCCACCTCCCTTCCCGACCCCTGGGGGGTGGAGGTGGTGCGGGTGGAAAGCGCCCTGGAGATGCGCCAGGCCATCCTGGACCGCTACGCCTGGGCCCAGGCGGTGGTGATGGCGGCGGCGGTGGCCGACTACAGGCCCGCCGAAACGCTAAAGGAGAAGGAACCCAAGGCCGAGGCGGAAAAGGTCCTCCGCCTGGTGCCCAACCCCGATATTCTCAAGGAACTCGGGGAGAGGAAGGAGGGCCGGGTCCTGGTGGCTTCGCCATGGAGACCGGGGAGGGCCTGGAGCGGGCCAGGGAGAAGCTACAGCGCAAGAACCTGGACCTCATCGTCCTCAACTGGGTCAACCGGGAGGGGGTGGGCTTCGGGAGCCTGGAGAACGAGGTGGTCCTCCTTCTTAGGGACGGGCGGGTCCTGGAGCTCCCCCGGATGCGAAAGCGGGACGTGGCCGAACGTATACTGGACTTGGTCAAGGAGTTAGGGCGCTGAGGGGTGGGTATGCGTAGCAAGGCGGAGCGGCACCGCGCCATCCAGGAGATCGTGCGCAAGGAGGAGATCAGCACCCAGAAGGAGCTGGTGGAGCGCCTGCGCCAGCTCGGGTTTGAGGTGACCCAGGCCACGGTGAGCCGGGACATCGCCGAGCTCCGCCTGGCCCGGGTGGCCCTGGGTAAGGGGCGGCACAAGTACGCCCTCCCCTCCATGGAGCTTCCCGAGGAGGTGTACGAGGAGCTCCAGCGGCAGGTGGGCCTCTTCGTGAAGGACGTGGACCGGGGCGGCAACCTCTTGGTGCTCAAGACCGCCGAGGGGCACGCCTCGGGCATCGCCCTCCTCATAGACCGCTTGAAGCGGGACGAGATCGTGGGCACCCTGGCGGGGGAGGACACCATTTTGGTGGTGGCCCGCACGGAGGAGGACGCCAGGGCTTTGGAGGAGGAGTTCGGAGGGCTCCTCCTTGCGGGCAAGGCCCTAGGACCGAAGCGGGCCTCCTCCTAAGCCGTGCCCGAGTTTTTCCTCAAGTCCTTCCTCACCCTCTTCGTGGTCATGGACCCGGTGGGCCTGGTGCCGGTGTTCTTGGCCCTGGCCGGGGACCGCTCCCCCAAGGAGCAGGCCCGCATCGCCCGCAAGGCGGTCTTGGTGGCGGGGGGGCTCCTCACCTTCTTTTTCTTTTTCGGCCGGGGGCTTCTGGGCTACCTGGGCATCAGCCTGGACGCCCTGCGGGTGGCCGGGGGCATCCTCCTTTTCCGCATCGCCACGGAGATGGTCTTCGCCCACCACGAGCGGGAGACGGAGGAAGAGGCCAAGGAGGCCTTGGAGAGGGCGGACATCTCCGTCTTCCCCCTGGCCATCCCCCTCATCGCCGGACCGGGGGCCCTGGCCAGCGTGCTGGTCTTGGGGGCGGAGGCCACGCGGGTGCCCTTAGGGGTGGGGATGGTCCTCTTCACGGCCTTTTTGGTCCTGGCCCTGGCCTACCTCTTCCTGCGGGCGGCCATCCGGGTGCGCCGGGCCCTGGGGCGCACGGGGATCAACGTGGTGACCCGGGTTTTGGGCATCCTCCTCGCCGCCTTGGCGGTGCAGTACGTGGCCCAAGGGGTCAAGGGCCTTCTTTAGGCTTGTTGCGGTACATCCGGCGGTCGGCCTCCTGGAGGAGGTCCTCCAAGGTCCCCTCTTCTGCCCCAATTCCCCCGGCGGCCACCCCGTAGGCCAGGCTTTCCCGCAACCGCTCCACCAGGAGGGGGGCCTCCTCTTCGCGGAGGCCCAGGTGGAGGCTCACGAACTCGTCGCCCCCGATGCGGAAGGCCAGGTCCCGCTTCCGGCAAAGGCGCAGGAGGGCCTGGCCCAGGGCCTTCAGGGCCTGGTCCCCGGCGGCGTGCCCCTCCCGATCGTTGAGGGCCTTGAGGCCGTTGAGGTCCCAGTAGAGGAGGGTGAGGGGTTCCCCCAGGGTGCGGGCCTCCCTTTGCAGGTCCTGGAGGGCTTCCTCCAGGGCCCGGCGGTTGAGGAGTCCGGTGAGGGGGTCCGTGCGGGCGGCCGCCTGGAGGAGTTGCCGCTCTTTTAGGGCCTTGAGGAGGAGGGCGGCCTCGAGGGCGAAGGCCCGGCCCAGCTCCAGGGAAAGGGGGCCGAAGGCCGCGGGGTCGGAGAAGCTGTCCAGGTTCATGGTGGCCTGGACCTCCCCTTCCAAGACGATGGGGAGGCCCAGGGTGGCCTGGATCTCCAGGAGGCGGCCGTGCTCAAAGAAGGCGGGCCGGGCCTCCACGGTGCTTAGGGAGGAAAGCCTTCGCACCTCCTCCCCTTGGAGCACCCGGGGGCGACCCTTGAGCCAGTTGTCCACCCCCAGGCCGTACCAGGCGAGCTCCTCCTCCAAGGTGGTGCGGGCCCAGAGGAGCTTTTTGCCGAAGCCCTCCTGGGCCACCAGATGGAAGTGGCCGCCCTCCCGCAAGAGGATGCTTCCCGCCTCGGCCCCGGGCACCGCGGCCACCGCCTCGTGGATAAGCTCCTGAAGAAGCTCCTCCGGCTCCTCGTGCCGCAAAAGCCCCTGGAGCACCCGGAGGAGGCCTTGGTAGGCCCGGCGCGCGCGGCCAAGTCGCTCACCTCCAGCAAGAGGAGGTAGGTGCCTCGGGGGCGGGAAGCCGGGCCACCCGGTAGGTCCTTCCCCGGGCGGTGAGGGACGTGCCTTGGGGCAGGGGCAGGTCCTGGGCCAGGGGGTTCCGCTCCACGCCCTCTTCCCGGAGGAGGAAAACGGGGTAGGGGGCCTCCAGGAGGCTCATCCCTGGACCTCGGGGCGCTCCAAGAGGAGCCGGGCGTGGGCGAGGGCGGCCTCGGTGTACTGGCCGGAGAGGAGGCGGGCCAGTTCCCGCACCCTGGCCTCCCCCTCCAGGACCTCCACCCGCACTTCCTCCCCGGTCTTCACCACCTTCAGGTGGCGGTGGGCCCGGGCGGCGATCTGGGGCAGGTGGGTGACCACCAAGACCTGCCGGGTTTCGCTCAGGCGGGCCAGGCGCTCGGCCACCTTCCAGGCGGTTTCCCCGCCGATGCCGGCGTCCACCTCGTCAAAGACCACGGTGGGGGCCTCGGCGCCCGTGAGG
>BBBN01000219.1 GCA_001311585.1 Thermus sp. JCM 17653 | reverse complement strand
ACTACACCATGTTGACATGATAAGGGGTTGGCACTTAGAATACGGGGGGAGGCGGTCCCCACAGAGTCTCAAATGTGTTGACCGACTACAGGGGGTGGAAGAAATGCACGAGAGGGGTTTACAACTTCCAAAGGTCGTAGGCCAGCAGCATGATTTCCTGATGGTTGCCGTTGATACAGGCAATTTTATATTGGCTTACGAGGAGGACTTCGAAGAAGGATTAGGCTCGGAATACGAAAGGCTTTGGGTCGAAGACGTGCCCCTTGTCCTTGCCAGCGACGCTAGCGTTGTCCTACGCAGAGAGCGGTTCGGGGGAATACTCTACGGCTTTAAGAGGGGCATTTTTCTCAATCAGGAAGCCTTCGACCTTGTTAGATCCTTTGTAGTTGCTACTAGGCCATCGCTGGCCCTCAAGCAAGTTCTCAAAGAAGGAGGCTTAAGTGAAATTACCAAGGGATTTGTAGAGGCAGCGGGGCATTTAATCCTTTACTTGATTGCCGAGGGATACCTTCGCCCTTCTCAAGAAGGGCTGGAATCTAAAGCTTTGTTCCTAGACGATCAACACTTCTCCGATGACCGGTACTATAGGCCTCTATCCATGGAAATCGAGCTCACGAATAGGTGCTATAGGCGTTGTGCATACTGTGCATACGAATCCGGCCCTGAACCCAAAATACCTCTTCGGGAAGAGCTGACTTTCGATGAGTGGGGATATATCTTGGATTCCATAAGAAAGGAAGGGGTCTTCTACCTTGAATTCACAGGAGGTGATCCACTGAGTAGGCCAGATGGATTGGAGATCATCCGCCTAGCGGACGAGCTAGGGTTTAGCGTTCAAGTTAACACCGACTTGTCCGTGTTGCGAGATAGCGACTTAGATAAGATTGCGTCCACAAAAAAATCTGAACTTCGTGGGTACCACTTTAGACGGATCTAGTCCGGATAGCCACGATTTGCTTCGGGGTAAGGGGGGATTTAAGACTACCCTGCGGCAGATAAGTCTCATTGCCAAAGCCGGTATCCCTCTGGCTGTCTTCACGGTAGTTCACAAGAAGAACTACACTGAGATTAGAAAGATAGGTGAAATCGCAACACAAAACAACGCTATGTATGGGATTGCGCCCATGTATCCCGCAGGGCGCGGGGCAAGCTTGAATCATCTCGTTCTTAGCCAGGAAGAGTGGGACTTCGCTGTAGGGGAATACATGGACATGGTTAGATTAGGTGCGATTAAGCCCCACCAAAGGCTGTGGTATAAGCTTTCTAGAGAACTTAGATCGGAAAACCCGGCCCGCGATCAGATATGGCTTACCTCTAGGGGTAATCGTGCTCTTCGCGTAGATCCGAGGGGTAATGTCTACGTTTCTGCCAAATTGCGTGAGTGGCGGCCCAGGTATTCGTTCTTCGGCAACCTTCTAACGAGCACTTTAGCCGACATTTGGGAGAATTCGCCTCTACTGCAAGAGCTACGGAAAATACCTGTTCAACCGAACTTCTTTGATGCCGTGGACATTCGGACTATCCCCAATTACACCAGCGAAATCCCTCTAGCTGATGGCTCAGCGTCCCAGCATAGCTAAGGATTTAACTCCGCCCTCGGGTACCTTCTCCTTCTTCCTCCTCGCCTTCCTTCTAACCCTGACCGGCCAGGGCCTGGTGGTGGCGGGCCTATGGCGGTTCCTGGAAGCGGGAGCCTCGGGGCTACAAACTTCGGTCCTCACCCTGGTTCAAGCCTTAGCGAGCATCCTGACCCCCTTTCTCCTCCAATCCTGGCTTGAGACCAGGCCCCAAATGGTGCTCCGCCTCCTCGCCTTTGGCCTTGGGGTAGCGGCCCTCCTCGCCCTGGGAAGCCCTGGCCTTAGCACCTTTCTTCTCCTTTACGCCGCCTTGCTCGCCCTCTTCCTCTTCCTTACGGCTGCTCTGGCCATCTACGGCGTTTTACTGGGAAGCGCCCTGCCCCGCCTCTTCCCTAAGGAGGCCCTGTCCCAGGCCAACGCCCGCTGGGAAATGGCCAATACCTTGGGCCTGGTCCTGGCCCCCCTCATAGGGGGCTTTGCCGTGGACCGCCTGGGGCCCTACGCCCTTCCCCTCTTCGCCCTTCCTCTGGGGGTGGCCCTGGTCCTCCTCCTGGGCCTGAAGGCCCCTCCTCCCCTAGGCCCTTCCGAAGGGAGCGGAAGGCCTTTGGGGGTGTACCCTTGGGTGTTCTCCTCCCCGTTGCTCTACCTGCCCTTCTCCCTGCCCTGGCCCTCACGGGGGGCGGGGTCCTCACCGCTCTTCTCTTCCACGACCTCAAGCGGCCCGAGGGGCTAGGTATCGCCTGGGCGGGCTTTAGCCTGGGGGGCTTCCTTGTGGCCCAGGCCCTTACCCGCGTCTCCCTCCCCCCGGTCCTTGGCCTCCTCGGGGGGCTTGGCCTCCTGGGCCTGGGCAACCTGGGGAACGGCCTCCTCCCTTACCCCCACCTCCTCCTCGGGTCTTTGGTCTCGGGGGCGGGGGTTTCCGTGGCCCGGATCGCCTTCCGGACCTTCCTCCAGCGGCTTGCCCCCCCGGAGACCCTGGTGGGCCTCTTTGCCTACGTCAACGTCCTCACCCAGACGGCCCGGGTCCTGGGCTCCCCCTTGGGCGGGGGGCTTGGGGACCTCCTGGGGCCCAGGGGGGCCTTCGTGGCCTTTGGGAGCGTTTTCCTCCTGGCCTCCCTTCTCTTTCCCCCTCTCCTCCGCCTCTCCCAAAGGGTTCTCTCCCCTCGTGGTGACGCCGAGGGGCGTGGGTGAGGCCCTCCTGGGCTCCACGGGCGGTATTCCCCTGCTGCTACTCTGGGGCTAACCCGTAAGGGGGTGAATGGCGATGCTCAAGGAGGTGCAAGAGGTCAGGGTCGGCGGCCGGACGCGGCGGGTGTACGTGCGCCCCTTTGCCATGCCTGCTCCATTACAGGTGGGGTCATCTGGATGGTGGAAGGGTTCGCTCTAGAGGCTTGAACCCGGTCTGGAAACTGGCCTTTCTTTCCGAGGCCCTGGGCGACCTGGGGGCCGCCCTGGGCTTCAGCGCCTTGAGCCTGGAGGTGGCCCGCACGGGGGAGGCCTTCTGGGTAGGCCTCTTCGCTGCCCTCGGGTACTTCACCCTAGGCCCTTTGCTCCTCCTGAGCCCCCGGCTGGACCGGGGAGACCCGGTGAGGGCCCTCCTCCTCCTGGCCCTTCCGTTCCCTCCTTTCCTCGCGGGGGGCCTGCTCTATGGGTTTGCCGTCGGGGTCACGGGCGTCCACCTGCGGGCCGTGCGGGGGTGGTTGCTGCCCGAGGAGGCCCTGGCGGG
>BBBN01000218.1 GCA_001311585.1 Thermus sp. JCM 17653 | reverse complement strand
CCCTCGGCCCCCGCAGGTGGGGCAGGCCACCCGCTTGCCCCCTTGGCCCCCGCAGGCCTCGCAGGGGACCAGGCGGGTATAGGCCACCTCCGCCTCCTTGCCCTGGAGGAGGTCTTGGAGTTCCACCTCCACCTGGACCTCGAGGTCCTCCCCCGGGGGCCGGGCGGCCTGGGGAACGGAAACCGAAGACCTGGGCGAAGAGGTCGAAGAGGTCCTCGGCCGGCAAGCTCCCTTCCCCGAGAAGCCCCCGGTCGTACTGGGCCCGCTTCTCGGGGTCGGAGAGGACGGCGTAGGCCTCGTTGATCTCCTTAAAGCGCTCCTCCGCTGCCTTGTCCCCGGGGTTCTTGTCGGGGTGGTACTGGAGGGCGAGCCTGCGGTAGGCCTTTTTGATCTCCTCCTGGGTGGCTTCCCGGCTTACCCCCAGGATGGCGTAGTAGTCCTTCATCCACCTAGCACTTTACAAGGGGAAGGGGTTTTGCTAAAGTGCCCCTCAATGAGGCTCCTGCGAGCTATCCGGTAGGGGGCCCCTTCCTTCGGGAAGGGCCCCCCGGGTTTGCCCGCGGGGGCCTCGGCTTTTAGGGAGGCTTAAGGATGCTCTTGCTCACCCCAGGTCCCACCCCCATTCCCGAACGCGTGCAGAAGGCCCTCCTCCGCCCCATGCGGGGGCACCTGGACCCCGAGGTGCTGGAGGTCAACCGCGCCATCCAGGAGCGCTTGAGAAGGCTTTTTGACCCCGGCGAAGGGGCCTGCTGGCCGCCTTGGCGGGCTCGGGTAGCCTGGGCATGGAGCGGGGCTCGCCAACCTGGACCGGGGCCCGGTGCTGGTCCTGGTAAACGGGGCCTTCTCCCAAAGGGTGGCCGAGATGGCGGCCCTCCACGGCCTCGAGCCCACCGTCTTGGACTTCCCCCCGGGGGAGGCCGTGGACCCGGAGGCGGTGGCCAAGGAACTCAGGAGGAGGCGCTACCGCATGGTGGCCCTGGTCCACGGGGAAACCTCCACCGGGGTGCTGAACCCGGCGGAGGCCATCGGGGCCCTGGCCAAGGAGGCCGGGGCCCTTTTCTTTCTGGACGCCGTCACCACCTTGGGCATGCTTCCCTTTTCCATGAAGGGGATGGGGGTGGACTACGCCTTCACCGGAAGCCAGAAGTGCCTTTCCGCCCCTCCGGGCCTGGCCCCCATCGCCCTCTCCGCCGAGGGCCGCCGGGCCTTCACCGGGAGGCGGGGCTGGTATCTGGACCTCGCCCGCATCGCCGAGCACTGGGAGCGGGGCGGTTACCACCACACCACCCCGGTGCTCCTCCACTACGCCCTCCTGGAGGCCCTGGATCTGGCCTTGGAGGAGGGCCTCGAGGCCCGGGAAAGGCGCGCCCGGGAGGTCTACGCCTGGGTCCTGGAGGAGCTTAAGGCCCGGGGCTTCCGGCCCTATCCCAAGGAAAGCCCCCTCCCCACGGTCTTGGTGGTGCGCCCCCCGGAAGGGGTGGAGGCGGACCGCCTGGTGAAGGCCCTCTACGCCGAAGGGGTGGCCGTGGCCGGGGGCATTGGCCCCACCCGGGGGCAGGTGCTCCGGCTCGGCCTCATGGGGGAGGGGGCCCGGAAGGAGTTCTACGGGGCTTTCCTAAAGGCCCTGGACCGCGCCTGGCCCTAGCGTAGGAAGAAGTAGGCGTAGACCAGGGCCAGGGCCATGCGGTAGTAGGCGAAGGGGCGGAACCCCACCCGTTCCACGAAGGCCACCATCCAGCGCACGGTGGCCAGGGCGGTCACCAGGGCGGAGGCGAAGCCCAAAAGGAGGAGCTCAAAGCCCCCTTCCGGCACCTCCGGGGCGCTTTTCAGGAGGTCGTACCCCACCGCCGCCAGCATGGTGGGCAGGGCCAGGAGGAAGCTAAACTCCGCCGCCGCCTTGCGCCTTAGGCCCAGGAGGAGCCCCCCCAGGATGGTGGCCCCGCTCCGGCTCGTGCCGGGGAAGAGGGCGGCCATCCCCTGGAACACCCCGATCCAGGCCACCTTGAGGAGGGGGAGCTCCTTCACGTCCCGGTACCGGGCCCTTTCCGCCAGGCGGTCGGCGAGGAGCAGGGCCAGGCCCACGAAGAAGAGGAAGAAGACCACCACCCCGTCCTTCCCCAGGATGACCCCCTTGATGAGGGGATAAAAGAGAAAGCCCAGGAGGGCCGTGGGCAGGAAGGCCACCCCGATGCGCGCCCAAAGCCCCCGGTCCCCGGCGAAGCGCTTCCCGTAAAGGAGGAGCACCGCCAGGATGGCCCCCAGCTGGATGGCGATGAGAAAGGTCTTGAGGAAGGGGTCGGCCTCCACGGGCAAGCCCAGGAGGTGGAAGAGAAGGGTCAGATGGCCCGTGGAGGAGACGGGCAGGAACTCCGTGAGGCCCTCCACGATGCCCAGGAGAAGGGCTTCCCAAGCGCTCACGCGGCCCATGTTACCATGGAAGGGTGGAGGTTTCCGTCCTAATCCCCGCCGCCGGAAAGGGGGAGCGGCTTGGCCTCGGGCCCAAGGCTTTCCTCCGGGTGGGGGGAAGGACCCTCTTGGAGTGGACCCTGGCCGCTTTTCCCGAGGCGGCGGAGGTCCTGGTGGCCCTGCCCCCAGGAGTGAGCCCCCCCCGGGGCCTCCGGGCCGCCTTTCTGGAGGGGGGCAGGACCCGACAGGAGTCCGTGGCCCGCCTGCTGGAGGCGGCAAGCCTCCCCCTGGTGCTGGTCCACGACGTGGCCCGGCCCTTCGTGAGCCGAAGCCTTGTGGAAAGGGTCCTGAAGGCCACCCAGGCCCAGGGGGCGGCGGTGCCGGTGCTTCCCGTCCCCGACACCCTCATCCGTCCCGAGGGGGAAGGCTACGGGGCGGTCCTGCCCCGGGAGGCCCTGCGCCTGGTGCAGACGCCCCAGGGCTTCTTCACCGCCCTCTTGCGGGAGGCCCACGCCTACGCCCGCACGAAGGGGTTTTCCGCCACCGACGACGCCCAGCTGGTGCAGGCCCTGGGCTACCCCGTGGCCCTGGTGGAAGGGGAGAGGACGGCCTTCAAGATCACTTACCCCGAGGACCTGGTCTTGGCGGAGGCCCTGGCCCGAGCATGGAACGGATCGCCCCAGGCAAGGTGAACCTGGGCTTCTCCCTTTTGGGAGAAGGCCCGACGGCTACCACGAACTCCACACCCTCTTCGCCGCCCTCTCCTTCGGGGACCGCCTCCACCTGGAGCCCATCCCCGAGGGGATCGCCTTCCGCGGCCGCTACGGACGAAGAAACCTGGCCTACCGGGCGGCTCTGGCCTACCTGGAGCGGGCGGGCTGGCCGGGGGGGGGTGCGCCTG
>BBBN01000217.1 GCA_001311585.1 Thermus sp. JCM 17653 | reverse complement strand
CCCAAGCCCCCCGGCCCGGGGGGCAAGCTCCTTTCCCTAAAGGGCGACCGGGCCTTCCGGCGCCTGCGCCAGGGAAGGGCGGGGCGGGGGAAGTACGTGAGCGTCAAGTGGCTCCCCGCACCGGAGGTCCGGGTGGGCATCGTGGTCTCCAAGAAGGTGGGCAAGGCGGTGGTGCGCAACCGCATCAAGAGGCGGCTTAGGGAGGTCCTCCGCCGCCTCCACCTCCCCAAGGCCCATCTCCTCCTGGTGGCCAGCCCCGAGGCCCGGGAGGCGGACTTCGCCGCCCTCTTCCAGGACGTGGTGCGCGCCTTAAGGAAAAGCGGGCTGGTACAATAGGCGGCGTGCGTGGCTTCCTGATCCTTTTGGTGAAGCCTACCGGCGCTTCCTCTCCCCCTAAAGCCCAGGACCTGCCGCTTTCACCCCACCTGCTCGGCCTACGCCCTCGAGGCCCTGGAACGGCACGGGGCCTTCTGGGGTAGCTACCTGGCGGCAAGGCGCCTCCTCCGGTGCCACCCCCTTCACCCCGGGGGGCTGGACCCGGTGCCCCTGGTCTTCCCGCCCAGGCGGGGGAAGGAGGGGGCCCGATGAGGCGGTTCCTCGCCCTTTTCCTGCTCCTGGTGCCCGCCTTGGCCCTGGAAGCCACCTTCAAGGACCTGGACGTCAACGGGGACGGCAGGCCGGAAAAGCTGGCCGTCACCAACCTCATGGACATAGCCTTTGACGCCCAGGGCCAGGTGGTGGGCTGGTACGTGAAGACCTACAAGGGCACCCAGATCGGCGACCACACCCGGGCCCCAAGCCTCGGGGCCGGCGGCCCCCTTCTCTCTCCCCTGGGCTTCCGCCCGGTAAAGGCGGAGTTCCAAGTGGAGGACGGCCGCCTCGTGGCCCGCTTTCAGGGGCCTCCAGGCACCCTCACCTACCGCATCGCCAAGGGACGGTACACCGTGGAGGTGGCCGCCGACTTCCCCCTCACCCTAAAACTCGCCCCCCAGGGCACCCCCAAGATCCTCCTGGAAGGCCAAAAGGAACCCCTGCCCAGCGGAGAAGGCCAGGCCCGCTACCTGGCCTGGCAGACCCGGCCCAAGGCGGGCTACGCCCTCGTGGCCTTCGCCGAAAAGCCCTTCAGGGCCAAGCTCCTGGGGAAGGAGGGGGAGATCTTCCTCCATCCGGGGGAGGCCCTGAAGGTCTACGGGGGCCAGAACGAGCTGGTCCGCTTCCACGTGGAGGGCCTCCTCTCCCTGCCCGGCCTCTTCACCCCCAACCTCTGGGGAGAGCTCTCCCTGGGGCTTCTCTGGCTCATGGAAACGGCCTTCCGCTACACGGGAAGCTGGGGCCTGGCCATCCTCTTCCTCACCCTGGTGGTCCGCCTCCTCCTCTGGCCCCTCATGCACCAGCAGTTCAAAAGCATGGCGGAGATGCAACGCCTCCAGCCCCTCATCCAGAAGATCAACGAGAAGTACAAGGACGACCCCAACAAGCGGGCGGAGGCCACCATGAAGCTCTACCAGGAGCACCGGGTGAACCCGGCGGCCGGATGCCTGCCCCTCTTCATCCAGATGCCCATCCTCTTCATCCTCTGGAAGGTCATCGCCAACTACGAGTTCGGCCAGGGCCTCCTCTGGATCCCCGACCTCGCCCTTCCCGACCCCTTCTACGTCCTCCCGGCCCTCTACGTGGCCACCACCTTCCTCTCCACCTGGCTCTCCGCCCACGGCAACAAGGACCTCATCCGCCAAAGCCTCTTCATGAACCTCATCTTCATCTTCCTGGTCCTGCAGTTCCCCTCCGGGGTCACCCTCTACTGGGTGGTCTCCAACCTCATCGGGCTCTTCCAGCAGTGGCTCATCAACAAGAGCCTGAAGCCGGTGGCGGCGTAAACTGGGCTTATGGACGAGAAGAAAAGGAACATTGACGACCTCCTCGCCGACCTCGGGGTACTGGAGGAGGCCCCGGTGGAGGTGGAGCTCAAGGAGGCAGGGAAGGAGGAGAAGCCCAAGGGCCCCAAGGAGGTCCTAGAGGCCTTCCTGGTGGGGCTTTTGCTGCGCCTGGACCCGGCCCACCACGTGGAGGTGTACCAGGAGGGCAACCTCCTGAAAGCCGAGGTGAAGGGCGGGGACCTGAGCCGCTTCATCGGCAAGGAGGGGCGGACCCTGAAGGCGGTGGAGTACCTGGCCGGGGTGGTCCTGGCCAAGCACTTTGGCGGGGAGTACCGGGTGGTGCTGGACGCCGCCGGCTACCGCAGGCGCCAAGAAGAGAAGATCCGCAAGCTGGCCGAGGAGGCCGCCCTCACCGTGGAGCTCACGGGCGAGCCCTTGCCCCTCCCCCCCATGCGCCCCTCGGAGCGGCGCATCGTGCACATGCTCCTCAAAAACCACCCCAAGGTCACCACGGAAAGCCAGGGGGAGGGGGAGGAGCGGCACGTGGTGGTCTACCCCCGTGATAAGGCTCCTCCGGGAACTGGAAGGGAGCTTGAGGCCGCAGGCCTCCCCAAGGGCGAGGCCTGGGACCTTCTCGCCCTGGCCACGGGCCTTCCCCGCAAAGCCCTTTTCCTCAGGCTCAAGGAACCCCCGCCCCCGGGAAGCGAGGGAAGGGCCTGGGAGCTTCTGGCCAAGCGCCTCTCCGGCTACCCCCTCCAGTACCTCCTGGGGGAGGTGGAGTTCTTCGGCCTGCCCTTGAAGGTGGCCGAGGGCGTGCTCATCCCCCGGCCGGAGACGGAGGGCCTGGTGGAGCTGGCCCTAAGCCTTCCCCTCCCTCCCAGGCCCCGCATCCTGGACGTGGGCACGGGCACGGGGGCCATCGCCCTGGCCCTGAAGCGGCACCTGCCCGAAGCGGAGGTCTACGCCACCGAGGTGGACCCCAAGGCCCTGGCCCTGGCCCAGGAGAACGCCCGGCGCCTGGGGCTTTCCGTGGTCTGCCTCCCCTCCTCCCTGACCGGGGGGCTTAAGGACCTGGACCTGGTGGTGTCCAACCCCCCCTACCTGCCCGAGGCCTACAGGGAGGTGGCCCCTAAGGAGCTCTCCTTTGAACACCCCATGGCCCTCTACGCGGGTCCTGAGGGCCTTTCCGTGGCCCGTCCCTTGAGCCGGGAGGCCTTTTTTTGCCCTTAGGCCCGGTGGCTTCCTCCTCTTGGAGCTCGCCCCGGAGAACGCCCGCCTCCTGGGGGAGGAGCTTCGGGAGGGGGGCTGGGAGGTGGAGGTGCTACCGGACCTCGCGGGTCGGGACCGGTACCTCCGGGCCCGGAGGCCCGCCGAGGAGCTCGTAGGTGAGAAGGGGCCGCTCGCTGGTCCGTAGGTCCTGGACGGCCATCACCCCCA
>BBBN01000216.1 GCA_001311585.1 Thermus sp. JCM 17653 | reverse complement strand
CCCCGAGCCGGGGTGGGGGCCATCGCCTCGAGGCGGGCCGCCGAGCTCTACGGGCTGGAGGTCCTGGCGGAGAACATAGAGGACTACCCTCACAACTACACCCGCTTCTTCGTCATCGGGCGCGAGGAGGCGAAAAAGGGGGAAGGTCCCCACAAGACCAGCATCGTCTTCGCCGTGCGCCACCGCCCAGGGGGGCTTTTGGAAGCCCTTTCCGTCTTCGCCGAAGCCGGGGTCAACCTCACCAAGCTGGAGTCCCGGCCCCGTCGGGACAAGCCCTTCAGCTACCTCTTCTACCTGGACCTCGAGGGCCATCTGGAGGACCCAGGCCCCGCCCAGGCCCTCCTGGGGCTCTTGAGGCGGGTGGCCTTCCTAAAGGTCCTGGGCTCCTACCCCGCTTACCAAAACGGCGCCTAGCCGCCCGGACGTCCACCACCTTTTCCCCCGCGGCCCGCAAGCGCTCGGGGACCTTTTCCACGTCCTCCCCCACCACCCGCATCACCAGGCGCTGGTAGCCAGGCAGATGGGCCGCGGTGGCGATGGAGACGATGTTGGCCGGGGGCACGGCCTGGGCCATCTGGGCCAGGGCCCCAGGCACATCGGGGACGTCCACGGTGATGCGGAGGCCCCCAAGCCTGAGGCCCAGGACCTCGATGAAGGCCCGAAGGACGTCGGTCACGGTGATGATGCCCACCAGCCTCTCCCCCTCCATCACCGGCAGGCCGCCGATCTTCTTCTCCTCCATGAGAAGGGCCGCCTTCTCCAAGGGCTCCTCGGCCCCCACGGTGACCACGGGCTTGGCCATCACCTCCTGCACCGTGAGCTTGGAAAGGAGGTAGTTCAGCTCCCACACCGAGAGGGTGGTGGCCTTGGAGGGCATGGCGTCCTTCAGGTCCTTGTCCGTCACCAAGCCGACGAGCTTCCCGTCCTTCACCACCGGAAGGCGGCGGAAGCCCTTGTGCTTCAGAAGGTTTATGGCTTCCAACACGGGGGTATCGGGGGCCACGGTGAGGGGGTCCTTGGTCATCCAGTCCCGGACCAGCATGGTTCACCTCCGCCTCCAGTCTAGCGGGAAGGCCGGTGAAAAATGTCCCCGGACGGGGGCAAAGACCCCAAAGCCCCTTCGGGGTTAAGCGCCCGCACTTGGGTTTCGCGACATGGGATGCCCGAAATGGGGCTAGGAGGGGGCTTTTTGGGGCTTTCGCCGCGGCGGGGTACCTAGCGCAGGTTGGCCCCGATCACCGTGCGGCCAAAGCGGCCGCCGCCAAAGGCGTAGAAGTACTCCCCGTCCACGAAGAAGCCGGTGCGGGGTTCCAGGAGGAACTCCACCCCCAAGGAGAGGTGGAGCCCCACCTCCCCTGCGCCGCCGAAATAGGCGCCCAGGCCGCCGCCGAAGTAGGGGCGGATGCCCCTCAGGTCCCGGTCCAGCTGGCCCAGGTCGGGCTTGAAGAGCACCTCTCCGGCCACCAAGGCGCTGGGCCCCCCGGGGAAGAGGTCCCCGAAGGCGCGGAAGGCCAGGTTCCGCTCCAAGGGCGCCTCGAGGCCCACCCCTAGCCCCGGGCCGGGGCTGGGGAGGGAAAGCCGGAAGGAAACCGCCCGCTGGGCCGAGGCCAGGCCGCTCAGGAGGAGAAACAGAAAAAGCCACGTCGCCTTACGCATACGCACCTCCGGGTACCCATCCTACCCTCCCTCTCCCCCAAAGGGAAGGAAGCCTCCTCTCACCTTCGCCTAACCCTTGGCCCGTAAGCTCTTTCCCATGAAACGGCTTCCCCTCGCGGCCCTCTTCCTGGCCCTCGGCGCCCTCCTCACCCCCATGCTGGCCCAGAACAAAAACCTGGCCACCCGCGTGGGCTTCGTGGACGCCGACGCCCTCATCCAGGCTCACCCCGACTACAAAAAGGTCCAGGACCTCCAGGCCCAGGCCCGCAAGGAGCTCGCCCCCCTGGAGGAAAAGATCAAGCCCCTGGACCAGAAGGTCCGCTCCGGCCAGGCCACGGCCAAGGAGCGCCAGGACTACGAGGCCCTGACCAAGACCTACCAGGAGACCCTCAAGAAGTGGCAAGAGCGGCAGAACCCCGTGCTCAAGCCCATCCTCGAGGACGTGGACCAGGCCATCGCCAAGGTGGCCAAGGCCCAGGGCTTCGCCGTGGTCATGAGCCGGCAGGTGGCGGCCCAGTCGGGCCTGGTGGTCTACGCCGACGAGGACACCGACCTCACCCAGGCGGTCATCAAGGAGCTCAAGCGCTAGCCGCCTCCGCATGGCCCCCTGGGATGCGGGTCCCAGGGGGTTCGGCCCTTTATAATGGCTCCGATGGCCAAGCGGAAACCCGCCGCCAAACCTCTTCCCAACCGCGACCTCGAGGCCTGGTCCGCCGCAGTAGCGGCGCTGGGAATCTTCCTCCTGGCCCCCTTAGGGTCCCCACAGGCGCCCTGGGAACCTTCCTTAAGGCCCACTTCTACAGCCTCCTCGGGCTTCCCGCCTACCTCCTGACCCTAAGCCTCTTTCCCCTGGCCTATGCCTCTACCGCCATAGGCCCTTAAGGCCCCTCTTGCGCCACCTCTTCTTCCTCCACCTCTTGGCCTTCAGCCTCCTTCCCCTTCTGTCCCCTCTCCGGGAAGCTGGGCCAGGGTTGGAAGGCCCTGCTAGAGGCCAAGGCTGGCCTCCTGGGGCTTTCCCTTCCCCTCCTTCTGGCCTCCCTGGTGGCGGACCTCTGGCGGGGCCGCCCCCCCTTCCACCTGCTCCTCTCCGCCTTCCGCCTCGGGGTGGAGGGGGTACGCAAGGGGCGCCACGGGCTTAAGACCCTCCTCCTAAGGCGGCGGATCGGGGTTCTGGCCCGCCTCTACCCCGAGCACGCCGCCCTCAAGGCCCTGGCCCATAGCCTGAGCCCCAAGGAACTCCCCGAGGTGGAAAGGGCCCTAAAAAGCTTCCTAGAGGAACGGGCGGGGGAGCTGGAACGGCGCCTGGCCGAGGAGGAGCGCCCCCTTCTCCCCAGGCTCCAGGCCCTTCTCCAGGCCCTAGGCCGCCCCCTGGCCGGGGAGGGCCCCTTAAGGGACGCCCTGGAGGAAAGGCGGGCCGCCCTTTTCCTCGAGGCCCAGGCCCTCCTCGCCCGCGTCAAGGGCCTTCTGGAACCGGCCCGGGTGCGGGCGAGCCTGAAAGGGCTCCTCCGGGGAAGGCGCCTCCTTCTAGAAAGGCAGGCCCAATGGGAAGAGGCCTCTGGGCTTGTGGCGGACCTGGAGGCCCGCTTCCAGGAGTTCGCCCGCTGGCTCCGGTTCCTCGAGGCCCACCCCGAAGGCCAGAAGGAAGGCCTCAGAGCCCTCCTCACCGGCGCCCCTCCCCCCGAG
>BBBN01000215.1 GCA_001311585.1 Thermus sp. JCM 17653 | reverse complement strand
GCTCCGGGTGGCCCAGGAGGGCCATGCCCAAAGGCCCGGCGTGGGCCGCCGCCAGGCGCAGGTACTGGGCGTGGCGGGCGCGGCGGACCTCCACCTCCATGCCTCGAGGATACCCCTTCTCCAGTGGGACAAATGACCCCCAGCCAAGCCGGGACAGAGGCTTCACGGGCGCCTTTTCCCGGGGCTGGTTTGGGCCAGCATGGGGTGGTATTAGAGGCGGAAGGGGCTCCTCAGGCCCGCCCGGGCGATGGCCCGGGCCTCCTCCGGGGCCCAGGAGAGGGCCAGCACCCCCCGGTAGGCCCTAAGGGCCCTCTCCCTTTCCCCGGCCAGGTCCAGAAGCTGCCCAAAGCGGGCGAGGACGTAGCCCGGGAGGTACTCCGGGTGCTGGAAGTCCATGCGGAAGACCTCCTCCATGAGCCCTAAGGCCTCCCGCCACTCCCCCGCCGCCAGGTAGACCTGGGCCGCGAGGTAGAGCGCCTCGGGGCTTCCCAAGGCGAAAAGGCCCTCCAAAAGCTTCCCCCAGTCGTCCTCCTCCTTAAGCTGCCAGGCCCGGTCCAGAAGGGCCCTCTGCCTTTCCGCCTCCCCCGGCTTGTGGGCCTTGGGCAACGCCTCGGGAAAGGCCTCCGCCAGGAAGAGGTAGTCCAAAAGCTCCGCCACCACCGCCCCCTCCTTCCCCCTCAGGCCTCCGCCACCCGCGCCATGCGCCTTTTGCGGAACCCCGTGGCCGGGCCCTCCCCGAGGCCCGGGCGAAGCCCCCGTAGACCTCCCGAAGCCGCCCCAGGAAGGCCTCCGAGCCCAGGGCCTCGGGGGTCAGGGGCTCCCTTAGGAGGGCGAGGAGGGCCTCGTCAAAGGCGGCCATCCGCTCCAGGTGGGGCTTGCCCAGAGGGTGGGCGGCCAGGGCCTCCCGGAAGGCCTCGGCCTCGGCCTTGAGGTGGGCCTCCTCGTCCAGGGGCACCACGGGGACGCCCCTCGCCTCCGCCCAAGGGAGGAGGTGGAAGAGGAGGGGGTCCTCCTCCCGCCAGCGGCCCTCCTTTAGCCCCTCCTCCGAGTGGGAGGCCAGGAAAACCCTTGCGGGCCGGGCCTCTTCCAGCATGGCCAAAACCGTGGCCGCGTTGTAGCGTGGGTGCAGGATGTGGAAGGCCCCGAGGGAAGGCAGGAGAAGCATCCTCTCCATCTTAGACCTGGGGGAGAGGAACTACCGCCTGGCGGTGGTGAACGGCTGGCTGGTGTGGCTCGGGGACGCCTTTCTAAACCCCAACATCGTCCTTGCGGGCTTCGCCGCGAGGCTAGGCGCCCCCGGGGCCTTAATCGGCCTCCTCCCCGCCCTCCTCCAAGCGGGGGGAATGGTGCCCCAGGCCTTCCTGGCCCCCTGGGTGGCGAGGCTTCCCCGGAAGATCGTCCTCTACCGGAAGGTAGCCGCCCTGAGGGCTTTCCGGGGTCCTCCTCATGGCCCTTTCCGCCTTCCTCTTCGGGGAAAACCCCTCCCTCCTCCTCCTGGGCTTCCTCCTGGGCCTCCTCCTGAACGCCCTCTTCACCGGGGTCTCCAGCCTCCCCTTCTGGGAGGTGGTGGCCAAGACCACGCCCCCAAATAAGCGGGCCCAACTCTTCTCCGCCCGGAACCTGGTGGGGGGCTTCCTGGCCTTCCTGGCGGGGTTTCTCGTGCGGGAGGTGCTTTCCCTCCCCCTTCCCTTTCCCCTGCCCTACGCCCTCCTCTTCGCCCTGGGGGCCTTGGCCTACGGGCTTGGCTGGTACCTCTTCGGCCTCACGGAGGAACCCGAGGAGGCTCCCCAGGAAGCCCGAATGGACCTAAGGGCCCCCCTCCGCTCCCCCGCCTTCCGCCGCTACCTGGGGGTGCGCCTCCTCCTGGCCCTCGCGGGCCTCGCCGAACCCTTCTACGCCGTCTACGCCGTGAGGGCCCTGGGGCAGGGGAAGGAGCTTGGCCTTTACCTCTCCCTCTACGCCCTGGCCTTCACCCTCTCCAACCTCCTCTGGGCCCGCATGGCGGAAAGGGGGTCCAGGGGGGTGCTCCAGGTGGGAGCGGGCCTCGCCGTCTTGGCCCTCCTTTCCGCCCTCCTCCTTCCCCCAGGGCTCTTCGGCCTGGTCTTCCTCCTCCAGGGGGCTTATCTAGCCGCCCTGGGCCTTTCCACCACCACCTTGCTCCTCAACCTGGCCCCGCCCGGGGAGCGTAGCGCCGCCATCGGCCTCGCCAACACCCTGGCGGGCCTCCTCGCCTTCTCCCCGGTCCTCGGGGGGTACCTGGCGGACCGCCTGGGCTTTCCCGCCCTCTTCCTCCTGGCCGCCCTCCTCTACGCCCTGGCCCTCCTCCTCGCAAAGGGGCTTCCCGAGGAAGGTTGAGCCACAGCCCTACGCTAGCTGAAACTTACTGAAAGGCGTTTAAAGGGACGTCAAAGGCGTACAGGCAGTCCTCCTCCTGCTCCGTCATCAAGACCACGGTGAGGCGCCCTCGAGGGTCCAACCCCGTCCCGGTCAGGTCCAGGTAGAAGACGAGCGTCCCGGCGTACCCCCCTTCCCCCTTCTTCCAGTCGTCCAGGTAGGTGACCCTGTAGGCCCGCCGAAACCTCCCCTGGAGCTCCACCCCAAGGGTGTAGGCCTCCCGAAGCTCAAGGGCCGGAAGGCCCTCCGCCCGGAGGTACACCCTAAGGTGCCCGTCGGGAAGAAAGCGCTTGGCCTGGGGCAGAACCTCCTCGGCCCGCACCCTTCGGAACTCGTTCCGGGCCCGCTCCGCCAGGATTTCCACCACCTCCAGCTGGCCCCCCACCCTGGCGGCCACCGGGCGGCTTCCCTTGGGAGGCAAGCAAGCCTTGCCCCGGAGCACGCGAAGCTCCAGGGGTTCCGCCTCCCAGGCGGTGACCACCCTGGGAAGGCGGCTGTACACCCCCTCCACCACCTTGGCGGCCTCTTCCACGGTGGGGCTAGGGGACCAGGCCAGGGCGGGGAGATGGACCAAGGCCCCCAGCGCAAAGAGCAGGCTCACCTTAGGAAGACCATCTGGCATGCGCTCGGCACCTCCTTGAGGAGTTTAGCATCGGCCTGGGAGACCACCACCAGCTCCCTAAAGGGATTCGCTTCCCCCCGGGAACGGGTTTCCAGGGCCCGCACCCGCCAAATCCTCTTGTAACCCTCCCCCGAAAACTCCCCGGGGCGGAAGAAGAGGGCGATGCCCGAGCGGTCCACCAGCTCCGAGGCCACGCCCCTCACCCGGTCCGGCTCGGGCCAGACCTGGGTCCCGCTGGGATCCAGGATGGCAGGAGAGGGGCCCTGGGCGTAGGGAAGGCCATGGAGGTCCACCACCAGAGCGCACCTCCCCTCCTCCCGCCCGGAGCCCAACCCCGAGGCAGGGG
>BBBN01000214.1 GCA_001311585.1 Thermus sp. JCM 17653 | reverse complement strand
ACCTGGAGTTCCTCCTCGCCCTCTACGCCCACCTCAAAGCGCCCCTCCACGCCCTCGCCGCAGACTCCGACGGCCTGGACGGCCTTAGCGGGGCCGCCGGGGCCCTCCTCACCCCGGCGGTGTGGGAGAAGGGGCTGGACCCCAGGCCCTTCCTGGAAGAAAACGACAGCCTCGGCTTCTTCCAGGAGGCGGGAACTCTTCTGAAGACCGGCCCCACGGGGACCAACCTCAACGATTTCCGGCTCCTCTTTGTAGACTGAGGGAGTTGGCTAGCCTCTACGTCCACGTCCCCTTCTGCCCCACCTTATGCCCCTACTGCGACTTCCACGTGGTCCGGCGGGGGCCGGGGTGGGTGGAGGCCTACTTAAGGCGCCTTGGGGAAGAGGCCCAGGCCCTCCACGCGCGCTTCCCCGAAGCCCTAGACACCCTCTACCTGGGCGGGGGAACGCCGAGCTACCTAAGGGACCGGGAGCTGGTGGCCCTCTTCCAAAGCCTCCCCTGGCGGCTCGCCAAAGGGGCGGAGGTGACCCTCGAGGCCAACCCCGGCACCCTCTCCCCTGGCCGCCTTCGGCTCCTCAAGGACCTCGGGGTGAACCGCCTCTCCCTAGGGGTGCAAAGCTTCCAGGACCCGGTGCTCAGGTTCCTGGGGCGGGCCCACGGGAGGAAGGGGGCGCTTAGGGCGGTGGAGATGGCCCTGGAGGCGGGGTTTCGCGTCTCCATAGACCTCATCCTGGGCCTTCCCATGCAGGAGGTGGAAGGAGACCTGAAGGAAGCGGCTTCCTTGGGCGTGGGCCACGTCTCCGCCTACACCCTCCAGGTGGAGAAGGGCACCCCCTTCGCCCTCCTAGGCCTAAAGGAGGACCCCGAGGGGGAAGCCTGGGCATGGAGCGGGCGGAGGAGGTGCTGGGGGAAGCCGGGCTATTCCGCTACGAGGTCTCCAACTTCGCCAGGGAAGGGGAAGAGGCCCGGCACAACCTGGTCTACTGGCGCGCGGGCTTCTGGCTCGCCCTGGGCCCTGCGGCCACGGGGCAGTACCCCGGGGAGGGGGAGGCCTATGCCTTGAGGCGCACGAACCCGCCCCTTCCCCGCTGGCTCCGAGGGGAGCCGCCGCAGGCGGAAGCCCTCTCCCCCCTAGAGCACGCCAAGGAAAGCCTCATGCTGGGCCTAAGGCTCAAGGAAGGGGTGGACGTGGGAGCCGTGGAGGAGAGGACGGGGCTCGTCCTCTTCCCCCTCCTTCGCGAAGCGGCGGAAGGACTCGCCCAAGGAGGCCTCCTCCAGGTCCGTGGGAAAAGGCTTCTCCCCACCCCCCGGGCCTTCCCCCTCCTCCACCGGGTGGTCCTGGCCCTCTGGGAGGCCCTGGAGGGCTAGGCGAAGGCCAGGGCCTCCCGCGCCCGGTCCGCCAGGGCGAAGAAGCGCTCCTTGGTGAGGGGGATCTTCCCCGTGACCAGGCCCTTTCCCGGCTCGTAGTGGGCGTGGAGGTGGATGTGGGCCCGGGGAAGGCGGAGGCCGATGCGCTTGAGCGTGGCGTGCCTGGGGGAGACGTCGGCGAGAAGGAAGGGCTCACCGAGCCGTCGGAGAGGGAGGCGGTCATGATGGTGGTGGGGAGGTCGTAGGGGCGTTCCATGCGGTAGATGAAGTCGGGGAAGTCCGCCTCCTTCTCAAAGCGCACGCCCTTCGCTTGAGCGTACTCCCGCATCCAGGAGAGGAGCTCCACCCAGGCCTCGTAGAGTTGGCGCTCGGAAGATGCGCTCATGGCCTAAGTATACGCCGCCGGGGCGCCTAAATACCACCGCGGCGGGGACCCCAAAAGAGCCCTCTCCTAGCCCTAACTTAGGCGTCCCGTGTTGTGAAAACAACGTGCGGGCCCTTAGTACAGGAACTCCCGGATATCGTACCGGCTCACCTTCAGGCCCAGGGCCTGAGGGCCCGCACCCAGGTTTGGAGCTCCCCCTCGAGGTCCTCCAAGGGCTCGAGGGCCAGGCGGGCGTAAGGGGTGTGGGGGTTTTCCTGGAAGGGGGAAAGGTAGACCAGGTCCTCCGGCCCCAAGGGAAGCTCGGAGAGAAGGGCGAGGCTTTCCCGGAAGTGGGCCTCCCGGAAGGCTTTTCCCCCCGCCCCCACCATGAGGATCACCCCCACGGAAAGCCCGGCCTCCTTCAAGGCCCGCACCAGGGGAAGGGCCTCCTTGGGGTGGCCGGGCTTGTGGAGGAGGGCCAGGAGGGGGGCGTGGCCCGTTTCCAGTCCCAGGTAGACCCGCCGAAGCCCCAGGGCGTGAAGCCTCCCCCACCAGGAGGCCTCCTTTTTGAGCCCGGTGAAGAGGTCCAGAAAGCCCAACACGGGCTCCCCGGGAAAGGCCCGGCCCACCTCCTCCAAGAGGGGAAGGAGGGGCTCGGCAAGGGCCAAGGCGTTCCCGTCGGCGAGGAACACGCCGCGCCTGAGAAGCCTTCCCCGCCCCAGGAGGGCCAAAACGGCCTGGATGTGCTCCCGGAAGGCCTCGGGGCTTCGCTTCTGGAAGGGGCGGTCCTGGTAGAAGCTGCAGAAGGCGCAGCGATTCCAGGTGCAGCCGGTGGTGGCCTGGAGGACCACGGAAAGGTAGGCGTCGGGGGGGAGGATGCCGATGGGCCAGGGGTAGGCCTCCCGGTAGGGCCGGGAGTCCAAGAGGCCTTCCGGGGTCCAGCGCAAGACCTCCCGCCGCCTTTGCGCGTCCTTCAGGTGGACCTCCGCCAGGGCCAGGACCTCCCGGTAGACCTCCAGGGCCTCCTCCCGGGTGAGCTTCCGCCGCCTCCTCTCCCCCTCCCGGTAGCGCAGGTGGAGGCTCCCGTCCAGGGCCCGCTTGAAGGTGAGGCCTCGGCGGAAATAGTGGTAAGGACGGCCCTCCCGGTCAAAGGAAAGAACCCGGTCTCCCAGGGAGAGGAGGGTGGCCTCGAGGCGCAGGAGCTCCACACGGCTAGAATAAGCCCCGTGGCCGTGGCCGCCCTGAAGGGCCTCCTCCCCCCCGAAGGCTTCGCCCGCCTGACCCCGCTGGGGGGGTTTGAGGCCCGGGTCTACACCGACGGGGAGCGGGTCTACAAGGTCTACCGAAAGGAGGAGGCCCAGCTGGCGGCCCTGGAGGCCAAGCGGATGGCCCGGGCCGGCCTGGGAAGCTTCGTCTTGGGGGTGGCGGAGGTGGAGGGCCAGGGAGTCCTCATCACCCGCCGCTTCCCGGGGAAGCCCTTCGCACCGGAGGCCTTCTCCTCCAAGACCCTGGCCGCCCTTTCCCACCTCTTCCTCGCCCTTCACCGCCTGCCGGAGCCGGGGTACGTTTCCGGGGAGGAGCTCCTTGCCCGGCTAGAGACCTTTGCGAGAGCTCCGGGAGGTGCCCGAGGCCCTGGGGCTGGTCCGGGCCCTGAGGCGGG
>BBBN01000213.1 GCA_001311585.1 Thermus sp. JCM 17653 | reverse complement strand
CACCGCCTGGGCCGTGGCCCCCGTCCGGGTCGCCAAAAGCACCGCCCCCATCCAATGGCCTTGGCCACCATCTCCCGGCTCGCCCGCCCCGTGCTGGCCAAAAGCACCGGCGGCCTCACCCCCTCCCAAAGCATGTACCCCGCCAACCGGTCCACGGCGTTGTGCCGCCCGATGTCCTCGTTCAGGTAAAGAAGCCGCCCTTCCAGGTCAAAAAGGGCAGCCCCGTGGATGCCCCGGCTCCTCCGGTAGGCCTGGGCCTCCGCCCGAAGGGTGGCCAGAAGCCGGAGGGGAAGGACGGGGTCCAGGGCAACGGGAGGAAGGGGGGAAAGCCTGGGCTCCCCGTGGCGGAGGCCGGCGGCACAGCCGCTGTCCCGCACCTCCAGGGCCTTCTCGGCTCGTAGGGAAGGTCCAGAAGGACCATCCCCTCCTCCACCCTGAGCCGTACCCCCTCCAGGCCCCGCAGAACCCCGCTCAGGAAGAGGTGGCCCACCGCCAAATACACTTCCTCCCCGGGAGTGTAGGCCAGGACCGTCCAGGGCCTACCGTTGACCACGAGCAAGAGGCTTCCCTCCTCGGGGAGGGGGAAGTCCTCCGGGGTGAAGGTACCCCGCTCAAAGCGCCACATGGGTACCTTCACCCTAGCCCAAAGGGAGCGGGAAACACCGTAAGCGCCTCCACCTTGCTCCCCTAGGCCCGGCGTGGGGCTTAAAGCCGCTTCAGAACCTCCTCCGCCTCCTTGTAGCCCGGCTTGAGCTTCAGGGCCTCCTGGCACTGGTAGCGGGCCCCTTCTTTGTCCCCCAGCTTCTCGTTGGCCAGGCAGAGCCCGTAGCGGTACTCCGCCCGCTTGGGCTCGAGGCGCACCGCCACCGTGAGGCGGCTTTTCGCCCTCGGGTAGTCCCCGAGGCCAGGTAGACCTGCCCCAGGTAGTAGTAGGCGGCGGGGAAGCGCAAGGGAGCGAGGGCGATGGCGTTTTCCAGGGCCACCCCCGCCTCCTTGGTCCGCCCCAGGGCGAGGTAGGCCTGGCCCAGGGTGTACCAGCCTCGGCGTCCAAGGGCTTCAGCCGATGGCCCTCCTCCAGGACCTTCGCCGCCTCCTCCGCTTTCCCCTTCAGAAGGAGGGCCGAGGCGTAGCGCACCCTGAGGTCCAGGTCCTTGGGGGCCTGCTCCAGAGCCTTGGCGTACTGGGCCAGGGCCTCGTCCAGGCGGCCCATGGAGAGGTAGAGCTCGGCCAGAGCGGCACGCACCCCGGGGCTTTCCTCCAGGGCCAGGGCCTTCTTAAAGGCCTCCTCCGCTTTTTCCGGCTGCCCCAGGAGGGCGTAGACCAGGCCCCGCTGGGCGAAGAGGGCGGAATAGCGGGGGTTGACCTTCTCCGCGTCCCGGAGCACCGAAAGGGCCTGCTCCAGGTAGCCCCGGGCCTTCTCCCGGTCCTCCGAGGCCCGGTAGAGGGCCACGTAGGCCTCGGAGAGGACCATGTACCCCCCGATGTAGCGGGGTTTTTGGCCACCAATCCCCTGGCGTTCTCCAAGGCGGGGTTGAAAAGGCCCATCTTCAGCTGGGCCCGGGCCAGCCAGTAAAGGGCGTCGGGGTTGGCGGGGTTTTCCTTGGCCGCCCGCTCAAACAGGGCCAGGGCCGCCTCGTACCGCCCGAGGGCGTAAAGCTGCACCCCCATCTTCAGGGGGTCCTGCTGCACCTGCCCCGCCGGGGGCGGGGGGGTCTGGGCCCAACCGGAAACCCCAAGCAAACCGAAGGCGACAAGCAACCAGCGCATCTTTCCCTCCTACAGGACAAACCTCGTCAAGTCCGGGGAGGCGAAGACCTCCTCTAGCCGCTTCTCCACGTAGGCCCGGGTGATCTCCACCCGTCCCAGGTCGGTCTGGAAGCTCACCTCCTCCAGCACCCGCTCCAAGACCGTGGCCAGCCGCCTGGCCCCGATGTCCTCCAACTCCTGGTTGGCCCGGTGGGCCGCCTGCGCGATGGCCCAAAGGGCCTCGTCCTCAAAGACGAGCTCGGTGCCGTCCGCCTTTAAAAGCTCCGTGTACTGGCGGATGAGGGAGTTCTCCGGCTCCTTGAGGATGCGGTAGAACTCCTCGGGGCCCAAGGGGGAAAGCTCCACCCTTATGGGAAACCGCCCCTGGAGCTCGGGGATCAGGTCCGAGGGCTTGGCCACGTGGAAGGCCCCGGCGGCGATGAAGAGGACGTGCTCCGTGGAGATGGGGCCGATCCTCGTGGAGACCACCGTGCCCTCCACGATGGGAAGCAGGTCCCGCTGCACCCCCTCCCCGGAGACGTCCGGCCCCACCGTGCCCTCCTTCCGGGCCACCTTGTCGATCTCGTCGATGAAGACGATGCCTTCCTCCTGGGCGCGGCGCCTCGCCTCCTCCTTGAGCTCCTCCTTGTCGATGAGGCGCTCGGCGTGCTGGTTCTTGAGGACCTCCCGGGCCTCCTTCACCGTCATCCGCTTGCGCACCGGCCGCTTGGGGAGGAGGCCTTTCAGCATCTCCCCCATTCCCCCGAAGCCCTCCCCTCCCAAGACCCCCATGAAGGGAGGGAAACCTCCTCCTCCACCTGGACCTCCACGGAAAGGGCGTCCAGGCGACCGGAGCGCACCTCGGCGGGTGAGGCCCGAAGCAGGGTGGCGAGCTCCTCCTCGGCAAAGGCCAAGGCCTTCTCCTCCACCTTCTTCTTCATCTCCTCCAGCACCAGCTGGTAGCTGGCCTCCGCCAGGTCCCGGACGATGGCGTCCACGTCCCGGCCCACGTAGCCCACCTCGGTGAACTTGGTGGCCTCCACCTTCACGAAAGGCGCCCCGGCGAGGCGGGCCAGGCGCCTCGCGATCTCCGTCTTCCCCACCCCCGTGGGCCCGATCATGAGGATGTTCTTGGGGGTGACCTCCCGGGCGATCTCCGGAGGGAGCTTCTTGCGGCGGTAGCGGTTTCTCAGGGCCACAGCCACCGCGCGCTTGGCGGCCTCCTGGCCCACGATGTGCTTGGAGAGCTCCCGGACGATCTCGGCGGGCGTCAGGTTCATGCTTCCCCCAGGGTGAGGACCGTCACCTGGCCCGAGGTGTAGAGGTCCACCTCGGAGGCGATCTTGATGGCCTCCGTGGCGATCTCCTTGGCGGAAAGGCCGGAGTGGCGGTAAAGGGCCTTGGCGGCGGCGAGGGCGTAGGGCCCGCCGCTTCCCACCGCGAGGAGGGGCTCCTCCGGGGCGATCACCTCCCCGCTTCCCGAGAGGAGGACCATCTGCTCCTTATCCGCGGCCACGATCATGGCCTGGAGGTGGCGGAGGACCCGGTCGGTGCGCCAGAGCTTGGCCGTCTCCACCGCCCCCTTGAGGAGGTTCCCCTTGGCCTCCTTGAGCCGCTCCTCAAAGCGCTCCAGGAGGGCCATGGCGTCGGCCACGCCTCCGGCGAAGCCACCAGGAC
>BBBN01000212.1 GCA_001311585.1 Thermus sp. JCM 17653 | reverse complement strand
CGGGGGCGTGGTGGGGAAGCGGCCTGGGGGCTGAAGGGGCCCGATGGGAAGGTGCTCCTTTTGGGCGCCCTGGACGTGGGGGCGCGGGTCCTGGGCCGGGAGGACCTCCTCCTCGGCCGCTACAGCGGGGAGGGGAGAGGGTGGTTCCTGGCCTACGGCGAGGAAGAGGAGGTCTTTTCCGCCTACGCCCGGCTTCTCCCCAGGCGCCTTTCCGGGAGGCCTCCTAGGGTCTGGTGCTCCTGGTACGGCTTCTACACGAGGATTAGCGAGGACCTTCTTCTTCGGGTTCTGGACGAGGTGGTGGAGTTCCCTTTTGAGGTCTTCCAGGTGGACGACGGCTGGCAACGGGCCCTCGGGGACTGGGAGCCCAACGAGCGCTTCCCCCGGGGGATGGCCTACCTGGCCCAGCGGTCCGGGAAAGGGGCCTGAGGGCTGGCATCTGGCTTGCTCCCTTCCTGGTCACGGCGGATAGCCCTCTCTTCCAAAAGCGGCCCGACTGGGTGCTCAGGGACGAGGAGGGGAGGCCCGTGCGGGCGGGCTTCAACTGGGGGAAGCCCCTTTACGCCTTGGATTCCGGGAACCAGGAGGTGGTGGAGTGGGTGGAGGGCCTTGTACGCAAGGTCCTTGCCTGGGGGTACGACTACCTGAAGCTGGACTTCCTCTACGCCGCCGCCCTCCCCGGGGCCGAGGGGGAGGCCCGCTACCGAATGGCCATGACCCGCCTGCGGGAGGCGGCGAAGGAGGCCTACCTCCTCTTCTGCGGGGCCCCCGTCCTCGCCTCCCTGGGCCTCGCCGATGGCCTCCGGATAGGCCCAGACGTGGCCCCCTACTGGGACAACGAGGACCGTTCCTTTTGGCTTGCCGATCCCACGGGGCCGGGCCTAAGGAACGCCTTCCGCTCCACCCTCCACCGCCTCTGGCTCATGGAGAATGTCCATGTGGACCCCGATGTGGTCTATTTCCGCACCCGCTTTAACCTGCTTTCCCCAGAGGAGATGCGGCTTCAGGAGCCTTGGCCCACTTCACCGGCTTCAAGGCTACTTCCGATCCGCCTCATGGCTCCTTCCGGAGGAGAGGGAGCGCCTCGAGGCCTTCCTCGCCCGGGAGGTCCCGGTGCGGCGCCTTGGCCCTTACCGGTTTAGGGTAGGGGAGGAGGAGGTGGATTATGCCGCCCTTTTATAAGCGCCTCCACAGGAAGGCCGACGGGAGGGAACTCCTCCTCTACAGCCTGAACCCCCTCGAGGACCCCCCTCTCCCCGAACACGCCGAGCCCTTCCGCCCCGCCCCCCACCTCCGCTACCACCCCTTAAGGCAGGAGTGGGTGGTCTACGCCGCTCACCGCCAGGAGCGCACCTTCCTCCCCCCTAAGGAGCACTGCCCCTTGTGCCCGAGCCGGGAGGGAGGCTTTCCCACGGAGATCCCCTTCCCTTCGTTCCAGGTGGCCGTCTTTGAGAACCGCTTCCCCTCCTTTGTGGAGGAGGCCCCCCCGCCCCCAGAGGGCCTCCCCGTGGCCGCGGGGGAGGCTTTGGCCGGTGCGAGGTGGTGGTCTACACCGAGGCCCACGCGGGCAGCCTCGCCACCCTCACGGAGGAGGAAAGGCTCCTCCTCGCCCAGGTGTGGCGGGATCGTTACCAAGCCCTCTATGCCCTTCCCGGGGTACGCTTCGTCATGCCCTTTGAGAACCGGGGGGAGGCGGTGGGGGTGACCCTCCACCACCCCCACGGCCAGATCTACGCCTACCCCTTCGTGCCGCCCATCCTGGAACGGGAAAGCCAGGTCTTTCGGGAAAGGCCCGTGCTTCTTGAACTCTTCCCTCAGCTTGGGCCCTACGTGGTGGACAGGGAGGAGGGCTTCCTCGCCTTCGTGCCCCCCTTCGCCCGCTACCCCTTTGAGGTCTGGGTGGCACCCGTGGAAAGGCACCCCGGCCCTTGGACCTTCTCAGAAGGGGAGATGGCCGCCTTCGCCAGGCTTTTGGGCCGGGTGGTGGCCCGTTACGACGCCCTTTACGGGGAGCCTTTCCCCTACGTGATGGTCTTCCACGCTGCTCCCTTGGGGGAGGAGCGCACCTTCCACTTCCACGTGGAGTTCTACCCCCCAAGGCGCGCCAGGGACCGGCTCAAGTTCCTGGCGGGCACGGAGCTCGGGGCGGGCACCTTCGTGGTGGACGCACTGCCCGAGGAGACCGCGCAGAGGCTTAGGGAGGTTCTATGAAGTACCTGCTTGCCCTGGACCAAGGCACCACTTCCAGCCGGGCCCTCCTCTTCACCCTGGAGGGGAGGCCCGTGGCGATGGCGCAACGGGAGTTCCGGCAGCTTTACCCGAGGCCGGGCTGGGTGGAGCACGACCCCCTGGAGATCTGGGAGACCACCTTGTGGGCCGCGCGGGAGGCGTTGCGGAGGGCTGGGGTGGAGGCGGGGGAGGTGTTGGCCCTGGGGATCACCAACCAGCGGGAGACCACCCTCCTCTGGGACCGGAAAACCGGGGAGCCCCTCTATAACGCCATCGTCTGGCAGGACCGGAGGACGGCGCCCCTTTGCGAGGCCTTGAGGGGGAGGGGCCTGGAACCCCTTTTCCGGGAGCGGACCGGGCTCCTTCTGGACCCCTACTTCTCGGGGACGAAGCTTCTTTGGCTCCTGGAGAACGTGCCCGGGCTAAGGGAGAAGGCGGAGCGGGGGAAGGTCCTCTTCGGCACCGTGGACGCCTGGCTCACCTGGAACCTCACGGGGGGGAAGGTCCACGCCACCGACCCTACCAACGCGAGCCGGACCCTCCTCTTCAACCTCCACACCCTGGCCTGGGACCCGGAGCTTTTGGAGGCCCTCGGGATTCCCGCCTCTCTCCTCCCGGAGGTGCGCCCTTCGGACGGGAATTTTGGGGAAACCCTCCCTGAACTCCTCGGGGCTTCCCTACCCATCCGGGGGGTCTTGGGGGACCAGCAGGCGGCCCTCTTCGGGCAGGGGGCCCTGGGAGAGGGGGAGGGGAAGTGCACCTACGGGACCGGGGCCTTCCTCCTCCTGAACACGGGGGAAAGGCCGGTGCCCTCGCGAAAGGGCCTCCTTACCACGGTGGCCTGGAGCCTTGGGGGAAGGGCCACCTACGCCCTGGAGGGGAGCGTCTTCGTGGCGGGGGCGGCCATCGGGTGGCTCAAGGAGGTGGGCCTCCTCTCGGAAAGCCGCGAGGTGGAGGCCCTGGCGGGGAGCGTGGCGGACGCCGGGGGGGTGTTCTTCGTCCCCGCCTTCACCGGGCTTGGCGCCCCCCACTGGGACCCCTACGCCCGGGGGGCCATCCTGGGCCTCAGCCGGGGGACCACGCGGGCCCACCTGGCCCGGGCGGCCCTGGAGGGGGTGGCCTTCCAGGTGCGGGACGTGGTTTTGGCCATGGAGGAGGAGGCGGGGCTTAAGCTCAAAGTCCTGAAGGCGGACGGCGGCATGGCGCAAAACC
>BBBN01000211.1 GCA_001311585.1 Thermus sp. JCM 17653 | reverse complement strand
GACCTTTTTCTGGAGAAGCCCGTGGCGGGGCGGCGGCTGAAGCAGGCCGTGGAAGGCCTGCTAAGCCGGGAGGGGTACCTTTTGCCTGGGGGGGAGCGGGTGGCCACCCTCGAGGAGGTGCGCTCCCGCCTCGTCCAGGCCCTCCCCGAGGAGGAGCGCTTCCGGGAGCTTTGGCTTAGGACGCAAGCCGCCGGGCCCTCCTAAAGAACCTGGTGGCCAAGGCTGGACCGAGGCGCTTCTGCGCCGTATCCTCCCCGGGGCCTACGACCTCTATGACCTTTTGGGCCACCTGGCCTACGGCTGGCCCCTGGTGCCCCTCGCCGAGCGGGCGGCCCGGGTGAGGGAGCCGCGCTTCGCCGAGGCCCTTAAGGCCTACCTGGAACGCCAGGGGCTGCCCTTGGAGGGGGACGGCCTTCTGGAAGACCTCGCCCGGGCTGTACTTGAAGGGTGTGGGAGCTTTCGGAAATCCAAGAGCCCGAGGCCTGGAATGCCTGGTGGCGTCCTTTCCCATCGCCAGCGCCCTGCAGTCCTGGGGCTGGGGGGAGGTGAAGCGCCTTTCCGGTTGGACGCCGAGGCGCCTTGCGGTCTACCGGGAAGGCGAGCTCTTCGGGGCGGCCCAGATCCTCCTTAGGTCCTTTCCCGGGGGCCTTGCCCTGGCCTACGTCCCTAGGGGACCGGCCCTCCGCCGCCTCGAGGACCTCCCCGCCGTGGCCCGGGCCCTGGCCCGGGGGGTGAGGGGCACCCACCTTCTCCTGGAACCGGAGGCCGGCCTTCCCGCCGAGGCGCCTCCCCCCACGTTTCCCGGCCTCCTTCCCGAAGAGCCCGTGCAGCCGGCCTTTTCCCTCTGGCTGGACCTTACCCAAGGGGAAGAGGCCCTTATTAAGGGCATGAAGGAGATGCACCGGAGGAACGCCAGGCTCGCCCTCAAACGGGTGGAGCTCTCGGTGGAGGGCGAGGAGGCTTTTTTTAGATTTCTTCCGCCTTTTTGAAGAAACCAACCGGCGGGCCAAGCTTCTGCAGCATTCTGAGGCCTACTACCGGGCGGTATTAAAGGAGATGAACCAGCCCCTGGGGGAGGCCTTCCTCGCCGTGGCCCGCAAGGAGGGGGAGGCCCTGGCCGCCGGGCTTTTCGTGGCCTTCGCCGGCAAGGTGGACTACCTCTACGGGGGAAGCAGCCGGAAGCACCCGGAGGCCAAGGCCCCCATGGGGATGCACCTGGCCGCCATCCGCCATGGCCTGGCCCGGGGGTACCGGGTCTACGACCTTTGGGGGGTGCCGCAAACCCCCGAGGGGAGCCACGCCGAGGGGATCTGGCGCTTCAAGGAGGGGTTTGGGGGCAGGAGGGTGCGCTTTCCCGCCTACGCCCTGCCCCTTTCCCCCCTCTACCGCCCCTTGAAGGCCCTTCTCCGGCTGCGGAAGACCTGGGTGAACCTCCGGGTGCGGGGAAACCCCCGGGACGTGCTGGGGTAACCGCCCCGATCCGGCCTAAGTGCCCGCACCTCCGTTTCGCAACGAACCAGGGGGGAAGGCTCTTTTGGGGCCCCCGCCGCGGCCTTCGCCGCGGCGGGGTACTTAGGCCCTGGCGGGGCGCTCCGAAGAGGAATCGTACCACCCCATGCTGGCTTACGCCAGCATGGGGGCCCGGTCAAAAAGGCCCGCAGGGCTTCCCTACTTGGGCTTAGGTGAAGGATTCACGCCAAAGGGGTATCATCTTTCTCAAGGTGGTCTGGATAAGGTAGGGACGTGGGGCGCTGGCTTGCTCTCCTCCTGGCGGTGGCCCTGGCCCTTTTCCTCCTCCGCCCCCCTGAGGGACCGAGGGAAGAGGTGGGGGTGCGGCTTCAAGGGGTGGACTTCACCCTCTTCCCGGAGGAGGAGGGGGTGGAGTGGCGCTTCCTGGCGGAGGAGATGGTGGAGGAGGGAGGAGCTTTCCGCATCCGCGGGGGGCTTTCCGGGGCCCGGTACGTGGAGGGCAGGTTGGACCTGCGCCTTTTCGCCCCCGAGGTGGTGGTGGAGCCCGGGGACAACCTCCGCCTTCCCTACGCCCGGGTGGAGATCCTCCAGGGGTGCTACCGCCTGGAGCTTTCCGCCCCGGGCAAGGGGGAGGTGCTCATCCGGCAGAAGGAGGGGTTCCAGGCGCCGTGGGTGCGGATAGAGGCCCCCAACCTCCGGGGCGAGGCCTGGGCCTTTCGCTCGGACTTCGCCTTACAGAGGATGGAAGCGGCCCGTCCCCGTTTTTCCTTCCCCGCCGGAGGGAGTTTTGGGCCTTGCACCGTGGAAGGAGGACGTTCATGAGGAGATGGGGATGGCTTCTGGTTTTGGGGTTGGCCTTGGCGGCGGCCAACGTGCGGGTGATCCAGGTGGAGGGCGGTCGGCTTTCCGGGGACCTGCGCTATGGCCCCTGGGTCTTCGAAGGGGGGGTTAAGGGGCGGGTCAAGGACCTCGCCATCGAGGCCCCTAGGGCCACCCTCACCGCCCCCAAGGGCAAGACCATGCAGGAGGCGGAAGGGGAGCGGGAGGCCCGGTTTGAGGGGGGCGTGGTGGTGCGCCGGGGCCGGGTGGAGGCCCGGGGGCCCCTCTTGATCTACCGGGAGAAGACGGGGGAAGGGGAGCTCCAGGGACCTGCCCGCATGCGCCAGGAACCCAAGCCGGGGGAGGACCCCGTGGAGGTGGAGGGGAGCCGCATGACCTTCCAGGTGGACACGGACACCTCCAGCAGCGAGAACGCCCTGTTGCGTAGTGGCCAGCAGGAGGGCCGGGCGGGCCTCGTCTACTACGAGGAGGAGCGAGGCCTTGCCGTCTTTTCCGACCCCAAGGAGGTGGTCCTCACCCGGAAGCGCAAGGACGGGGACCTGGTGATCCGGGCCAAGGAGGTGCGAAGCCTCACCGGCCCTAAAAAGCTCATCGCCACGGGCGGGGTACGGCTCCAGGACGGGGACTTGGTGACCACGGGGGAAAGCCTCTACTACGACGACACCACCGGGGAGGCCATCGTCCTTGGGAAGCCTGCGGTGAGCGAGAACAAGAAGGAAGGCTTCCGGCTTTCCGGCTCCAGCCTGCTTCACAACGTGAACCGCCACCAGGTCCGGGTCTACGGGAAGGCCTTCCGGCTTCCCCTGGAGGAGTTCCGCAAGCTCGGGGAGCGCTGATGCTCTCCAAATCCGGCAGAGCCAGGAGGGGTATGCGGGTGGCCGCCAGGGGGTTTCTTCTCCTTGCCCCCCTCATAGCCCTTCTGGCCCTGGCGGAGGAGGCCTTTCGCCCCCAGGTGGAGCTTACCCGTAAGGACAAGAAGGTGGTGGCCTGGGTTTCGGGGGAGGAGGGAAGCCTTTTCTACGCCGACTATGGGGACCTTTACGTGGGGGAGCTTCACGCCTTGGCTCCGGACCGGGTGGAGGTGGGGGATCGCGCCTTTTACCGGGACGGGGGGAGCGCGGTGGAGGAGG
>BBBN01000210.1 GCA_001311585.1 Thermus sp. JCM 17653 | reverse complement strand
GACGGTGACCCGGGCTCCACCCGGACGTGCTCCTGGATGGCGGCAAGAAGCCCCGCCGCCCCCCCAGGGTAGGCCCCTTCCGCCACCACCACGATGGAGCTGGTCTTGCCCCGCCTTTGGGACTCCAAAAGCCCCTCGGCGATGGCCTTGGGGTCCACGGGGGCCTCGGGCACGGCGATGACCTCCGCCCCGCCCGCAAGGCCCACGTCCAGGGCGATGAAGCCGGCGTGGCGGCCCATGACCTCTATGAAGAAGACCCGCTCGTGGCTCGCCGCCGTGTCCCGGATGCGGTCGATGGCCTCCAAGGCGGTGTTCACCGCCGTGTCAAAGCCGATGGTGTAGTCGGTGCCGAAGAGGTCGTTGTCGATGGTGCCGGGAACCCCCACCACC
The DNA here is from genome assembly GCA_001311585.1 of Thermus sp. JCM 17653. Taxonomy (GTDB): domain Bacteria; phylum Deinococcota; class Deinococci; order Deinococcales; family Thermaceae; genus Thermus. The sequence continues at coordinate 3,068 of BBBN01000210.1, read as the reverse complement.
GGCATGCGAAACTCCTCTATGAGGCGTATGGCCCCGCGGAAGGTACCGTCGCCCCCGATGGCCACCAGCCCCTCAACGCCCGCCGCCTCCAGCTTGGCCACGGCCTTGGCCCGGCCCTCCTCCGTAAGGAACTCCTGGCTTCGGGCGGTGAGGAGGATGGTCCCCCCCCTCTGGAGGATGTTGGCCACGTCCCGCACCCCCAAAGGGAGCATCTCCCCTTGGATCATGCCCGCATAGCCCCGGCGGATGCCGATGACCTCCACCCCCAGGGCGTAGGCCTGGCGCACCACCGCCCGGATGGCGGCGTTCATGCCCGGGGCGTCCCCCCCGCTGGTAAAGACCCCGATTCGCTTCATGGCTCCTCCACGCTGAGGCGGTAGGCCTCGTTCCGAGGAATCCCGGCTTCCACCAGGGCCCGGAAGAGGGCCTTTCCGGAAAGCCCTTGGGCGCGAAGCCTCCTCCTGAGCTCCTCCCCTTCCGGAGGAGGGGCCTCCTTGGGTCCCAGGACCAGAACGAACTCCCCTTTAGGCTCAAGAAAACGCTCCCGGGCCTCCCCCAGGCTTCCGCGAAAGACCTCCTCGTGGAGCTTGCTGATCTCCCGGGCCACGGCCACGGGGTGGTCCGGCCCGTAAACTTCTTGAAGGTCCTCCAGGGTCTTCCTCAGGCGGTGGGGGCTCTCATAGAGCACGGCTGTCCTCCCTTCCCGGGCCAGGGCCAGGATCCGCTCCTTTCGCTCCTTCCCCCCTTTGGCAGGAAGCCCTCAAAGGTAAAGCGGTGGGTGGGCAGGCCCGAGGCCACCAGGGCGGGGATGAGGGCGGTAGGTCCAGGAAGCGCTTCCACGTTCCAGCCCCATTCTAAGGCCTGGCGCACCAGCTCGGCCCCGGGGTCGGAGATCCCCGGGGTACCGGCGTCCGTGGCGTAGGCCACGTAGGCGTAAGGGGCGAGGAGCTCCCGGGCCCGGCCCACCGTGTGCTGGTCCAGGCGCAGGGTGGGGGTAGGGATGCCGTAGTGCCGGAGGAGGAGGCCCGTACGCCGGGTGTCCTCGCAGGCCACCACCTCCGCCTCCCTCAAGACCCGGAGGGCCCTTAAGGTGATGTCCTCCAGGTTGCCGATGGGGGTGGGCACCAGGACCAGGCGCACGCTAGAGAAGGGGCTTGAGCGTCCTCACGGCCTGGCGAAAGGGCAACTCGTAAAGGGAGCCGGAAGGCAGGGTGAACTCCAAAAGGTCCGGGGCGGGGAACAGGAGGCGCCTGAGGACCACGGGGCCGCGGTCGCTTTCCAGGTGCACGGTGAGGTAGTCGGGCTCCAGGTTGGGCTCGTCCTCGGCCTCCTTGGGGGGTTCCTCCCCCACGCCTTCCTCCAGGCGCCTCAGGGCCTCCTGAAGGCCCGCCCTGGGCAGGCGCACCTCCTCTTCCAGAGCGCCCTCGGAGAAGCGGAGCACCACCTCCTCCCCCTCGGGGAAGGCCTCGAGGCCCCAAAGGGGCTCCTCCCCCTCGGGCACCTCCACCACCTCCAAGGAGCCGTCGGAGAGGAGGCGGAGCACCGCCCCACAGGCCTCGCAGTCCAAAAGGTCCCCGGCCTCGTACCCCTCCAGGTCCAAGGCCTCTCCGCAGACCGGGCAAACCATAAGCCACCCCCTAAGGGGATTCTACCCCCACCCTGCCAAAGGGCCCTTAGCCCCCGTAGCGGGCCATGCAGGCCCGGACCTCCTCCAGGGCCGCTTCCCGGCCCCGCCAGCCCGTGACCTTCACCCACTTGCCCTTCTTGGCCTCCAGGGCCTTGTAGGTTTCAAAGAAGTGCTGGATCTCCTGCTTAACGCCCTCAGGGATCTGGTCGATGTCCCGGATGTGCTCCAGGCGCTGGTCCTCGTGCACCACCGCCAGGATCTTGCGTCAGAGCCTTCTCGTCCTCCATGAGGAGGAGGCCCACCACCCGCACCTCCACCACCACGCCGGGAAGGAGGGGATAGGTGGAGAGCACCAGCCCGTCCAAGGGGTCCCCGTCCTCGGCCAAGGTGGAGGGAATGAAGCCGTAGTCCCCCGGATAGAACTGGGCTCCCGGCAGGACCCGGTCCAGCTTGATCGCCCCCAACTCGGGGTCGTACTCGTACTTGTTGCCCGAGCCGCGGGGCACCTCGATGACCATGTGGACCACCTCGGGAGCACCCTTGCCCACGGGAAGGCTCTTCAGGTTCGCCATAGCCCCCCCATTATACGAGGGCCTCCGCCCGGTCCGTGACCAAGGCCTCCACCCCCCAGGCCGCCAGGGCCTGGGCCCGGGCCCTTTCGTTCACCGTCCAGGCCAGAACCCGGTAGCGGGCCCGAAGCCGGGCCACCTCCTCCGCCGTGAGGAGGGCCTCCCAGGGGTGCACCCAGGCCACCCCCAGGCAGGGGGCGAGCTCCAGGGCCTCGGGTTTCTCGTAAAGGAGGCCCAGGGGGCCTACCCCCAAGCCGCGGAGGCGCACCAGGCTAGGGGATCGAAGGAGCTCACCCACACCCGCGGGGAAGGGTATCGGGCCAGGAGGCGGGCCAAGGCCTCCTCCCGGCCGTCGGTCTCGGGGGGGAGGCTCTTGAGCTCCACGTTGATCCAGGCCTGGGGAAAGGCTCTCAGGACGGCCTCCAGGGTGGGCACGTAGGCGGGAAGCTCCCTTAGGGTCAGGGAAGTCAGGGGAACGCCCTCCAGGACGAAATCGTGGTGGACCACCAGCGCGCCGTCCCGGGTGAGGTGGACGTCCAGCTCAAACCCGTCCAGGCCGGCCTCGAGGGCCTTGGCGAAGGCCTCCAGGGTGTTCTCCCGCACCCCCTGGGCGAGTCCGCGGTGGCCTAAGCGAAGGGGCACGGGGGCAGTATACAATGGGGCCATGGGCAAGTATGAAGAAGCCTTTTCCCGCACGGGGGAACAGGCCCTGGCCCGTTTGGAAGGGCCGGGGGGGTTCTTGGCCGTGACGGAAGCCCATCTGGTCTACGTGGACGACCAGGGGGTCCAGCGGCTGGACCTCGCCCGCATCCGCCGGGTGGGCCGGGGGGAAGGGGGGACCCTCCTGGTCCAGGGGGAGGAAGCCTCCTTGT
>BBBN01000209.1 GCA_001311585.1 Thermus sp. JCM 17653 | reverse complement strand
TGCTGTAAGGAGAAGCGGATCCATTTGAGAGAAAGTATAAAGCAGGGGTAGCTACTTTTCAACTGTTTGAGCCTCCTCCTATCTCAATCCGCCTCCTTTAAGGCCCTCCTTCCCCTCCTCGCCCTCCTCACCCCTCTGGGGCTGACCCGGGCCTACCCGGGGCGGAGGACCTGGGCCCCTTTGGTGCTGGCCGTGGCCGGGGGCGCCTTTTGGGTGGAGGTTGCCAAGTGGGCAGCGGCCCCACCTCTTCCCCTCCCCGGTCCGGGAGGCGGGGTACAGCTTCCCCTCGGGCCACGCCGAGGTCAGCCTGGCCCTGGTCCTCTCCCTTTACCTCCTCCTCGGGGTCTCCCAACCCCGGGGGAACCGCTTTGGGCCGGCCTTCTGGGTCCTGGCCCTGGGCCTCCCGTGGGCCTTTCTGGTGGGTCTTTCCCGCCTCTACCTCCAGGTCCATTACCCCTCGGACGTCTTCGGGGGCTGGGCCCTTGCGGTAGCCTGGACGCTATGGGTGTGGCGCTGGACGCCAAGTCGCTTCTAGAAACCCTCTCCTACCCCGGCCTCTTCGCCCTTCCCCTGGCGGAGACGGGACTTCTGTTCGGCTTCTTCCTGCCCGGGGATAGCTTCCTCATCACGGTGGGCCTCTTCGCCGCTGCGGGGCACCTGGCCCTGGGCCCAAGCCTCCTCCTCCTTTTCCTGGGCTCTTTCCTGGGCCATCAGCTGGGCTACTTCTGGGGACGGCGGCTGGGAAAAGGGCTCAAGGCCCGGATGCGGCCTGAGCACTGGGAGAAAACGGAGGCCTTCCTCAGGCGCCGGGGAGCGCTGGCCCTCCTCTTCGCCCCCCTGATCCCCGTGGTGCGCACGGGCATGCCCTTCGTGGCGGGGGCCTTCGCCTACCCCTACCCCCGCTTCCTTTCCCTCTCCCTCCTGGGCACCCTGCTCTGGACCCAGGGGGTGACCCTCTTGGGCTACTTCCTGGGGCGGGCCCTGCCGGGCCTGGACCGCTACCTCCTCCTGGTGGTGGGCCTGGTGGTCCTCGTCTCCTTCCTGCCTGCCCTTTGGGAGGCCAGGCGGCGGTGAGGTGGGGCGGGCGGTGGCCACCCGGGAGCGGGTACCCCGGCTAGGAGGGGTGCTTCCTTTGGTACATGGCCCGGTCGGCCGTGGCCAGGACCTCGGCCAGGGGAAGGGAGCCCGCGGGGGCAAAGCCCACGGAAACCCCGGGGAAGCGGCGCTTGACGCGCTCCTCGAGGGAGGCTCCGTCCCCGAGCCCCAGGTGAAGGCCCACGAACTCATCCCCCCCAGGCGGTAGAGGCGTCTCCCTCCCGGGACTCCTCCCTCAGGATCCGGGCGAAGCGCTTGAGGTACGCGTCCCCCGCGGCGTGGCCTTCGCAGTCGTTGACGGCCTTCAGGCATCCAGGTCCCAGAGGGAGAGGGCCAGGCGCAGGCCCTCCCGGTGGGCCAGGGCCTGGTAGCTCGGGAAGTCCCGCTCCAGGGCGCGGCGGTTGGCAAGCCGCGTGAGGGCGTCGGCGAGGGCCTCGCTCTGGACAAGGGCTTGCAGGCCTTGGAAGCGGCGGATGAGCCAGTGCACGCTGACGCCCGCCACCAGGGCCGGCACGCTGCTGGCGGCGAGGAGGAGCCGCTGGAGCAAAGCACGCAGGACGTCACAAGGGAGGCAGGGTGAAAGTGTCTAAGTTCAGGGGGCTAGATCAAGGTTGCTTCAGGAGCTGGGGGGAGGAAAGTGATGAGAGCTCAGGCCCCCACCCCATTGACAGGGTCTTCCCTCTCGGCTACCCTACTAATTAGGGACTGGGCCCGGGGTTTCCCCGGGCTTAGTACGTTAGGGAAGGACCCAAAGCCGCTCCCGTGAAGCCGGATCCTTCAAAAAGACGAACACCTCGGAGGTCACGTCCCGAGTAAAAAGGCGGTCTTCCAAAAACTCCCTGAACCACATCCCTATCTCCTCTCGATGGAGCTCCCACCGCTTTCCGCCTTGAGGTACCGGCCGTAAACATAGGCCGGAAAGTCAGCCGCAGCGCCCATCTGATGCCGCTTCCCTATCGGGCCCGGGACGCCGAGAACCCTCAGCTTCCCCTCCCGCCTGAGAGCCTCAAGGGGAAGGACCTCGAGGAACCCCCCGAAATCACGGGGATGGGACGCTTCGAGGAAGACAAACCCGTACCCCCTCGCTTCCCTAAGGCGAACCTCAACCTCGCGAAGCAGGAGGGCGAAAAGGGCCCCACGCAGGTCCATCCCCGTGATTTTCGGGCTGGACTTGGGCTCACCCGCGAGAAACTCTGCCAAGGTGGGCTTCTCCACATGGACCGCCACAAAGGCTTCCGCCTCCCTAGAGACCGCCTCCAAAACGGAGCGGAACCAGCGCATGGCTTCGGCCACCTCTAGGCCGCTACGGCCCTGGGTGTGACGGTAAGGGCCCTTTCGCTGGTAAAGATCCACCGCATGCAGGGGAAGACCCCCTTCCAGTCCCAAAAGAGTGGCCAGCTCCCCCGCAATCCGGTGGAGTTTCCTTTCCAGCTGGAGGTAACGAGGCCCCGCAGGAATCAGCGTGGCCAGGAAAACGTACAGGGGCTGTTGCGCCGAAGTGAGGTCCGCCCCCGTCTCCCCGTACTCGTCCACGTAGATCGCGAACGTCGGCTCCACTAGGAGCAGCTTATCCTGAAGAGCCCGCACAAACCCCCTTTTGCAGCCGCACAGGGAGCCTTCTGCCTTGAGCGCTCCTCAGCATTGCTGTTGCACTAGGAAAGAACAGGCCGTATCGTGTGGCCATGCCACGCACCAGCAAACGCCCCCTACCCCGCCACATCCTCCGCATCAGCGAGAGGCGGCGGGAGCTCGGCCTCACCCAGGAAGAACTCGCTCGCATGGCGGGTTTCTCCACCAGCCTCATGGCCAAGATCGAGCGGGGCGCCGTGGACCCGAAGACCCTCTCCGCCCAGTACCTGGTGGGCCTTGCTCGGGCCCTCGGCCTCACCCTCTCCGAGGTCATGGGGGAGGAGGTCCCCGGGGATGACCTGGGCTCCGTCCCCTTCACCCTCCCCGTCTACGCCTCCCCCGAGGAGCTGGAAGAAGGCAAGCCTGCCTCCCGGGCCTTCCTCGCTCCGGCTGAGCTTCCCCGGGGGGCGGTGGTGGAACGCCTAGCCCTCCTGGAGCTCCCAGGGAAGTGGCTCGCCACCCTGGACCTCCCCTTTCCTACCGCTCGGAAGGTCTGTCCTTACGGAACTCAGGCCCCTCCTCCAGCCCCACTCCGTCTACCTGGGCAAGGCCCAAGGCTACGCCGCCTTCTTCCCCCACGAGGCCCTGGAGAGGGACCCCCTGGCCCTCTACCCTCTCCACCCGGAGCTCCCCACCCTCTGGCTCAAGGAAGAACGCCCCGAGGTCCTGGGCCTGGTACGGGGATGGCGGGTGTTATAAAAGCCAGGTATTGCCAAAAGACCTAGAATCTGCTACCCTTTGGGTGAGGGTAGCCAACCCTGGAGGGGACGT
>BBBN01000208.1 GCA_001311585.1 Thermus sp. JCM 17653 | reverse complement strand
GGGAGGGGGTGCTGGTGGGGGAGAGCCTGGTCTTCCGGGGAGGGGGGGACGAGCTTAAGGGCCGGGCCGCCCTCCGTTACCAGGGGAGGCGGCTTTACGTGGACTACCTGCGCCTCTCGGGCAAGGGCACCTGGGAGGGCCAGGGGTACTGGAGCCCGGAGGGGAGCGACCTGCGGCTGGCGTTGCGGGACACGGTCTTCACCCCCGTGCTCCAGGTGGTGCCCGCCCTCAAGCCCTACCGGCCCGAGGCTTCGGGAACCCTCCTGGCCGAGCTAAAGCGGGACGGTTTCCGGCTCGCCTTCCAGGACTTCCGCTTCCGCTTAGGGCCTGTGGCGGGCTACCTGCCGAAGGGGCTTCTGGCCCTGAACGGGGGGGCCGAGGCGGAAGGGGAACTCCTCTTGAACGCCCCCTTCCCGGGCCGGGCGCGGCTCGGCCTCACGGGAAGCCTTGCCGACTTCCGCGTCACCGCCCAAGGCGCGGTCTCCCTCCCCGGGCTCAAGGAGGACACCCCCGCCCAGGTGGCCTTCCGCTACCCCGGCTACGGGGTAGAGGTCCGCCTGGGGGAGGCGGAGGCCCAGGGCACCCTCTTCCCCTTGCGCCTCGCCGGGTACGGCCGCCTTCCCCTGTACTACCCCCGGTACTACCTGCAAGAGGGCCTTCTGGACGTGAAGAGCTTCTTCCTCTACGAGGAGAGGGGCGCCTACCACCTCACGGGGAACGCCGAGGTGATAAGGGCCCGCCTGGCCCTGCCCGAGGGGAGCCAGCGCCAGCTCCAGGAGGGGGTGGCGGTGGGAGGGGGCCAGGCCTCCTTGCCCCTCTTCTTTGACGGCGTGCGCTCTATGCGGAAAGGGGCGTCCTGGTCCAGGAGAGCCTGGCCCAGGGGGAGCTGAAGGGAGAGGTCTACCTGGGCGGGACGTACCAGGACCCCTTCCTCACCGGGGAGGTCCAGGCCCTCTGGGGAAACTTCCGGCTCTGGGAAAGCCTCTTCGTCCTGGACCCCGCCTCTAGCCTCCTCCGCTTCCAGCCGGACCGGGGCATCCTTCCGGAGTTCGCCCTAAGGCTCAGGCGGAAACCCGGGGCTACAAGGTGTTCCTGGAGGCTAAGGGGGAGTTCCTCCGGGAAAACGGCCGGGTCAAGGTGCGCCTCGAGCCCCGCTTCACCTCCGAGCCTCCCCTCGCGGAGCCCGAGATCTACGCCCTCCTCACCCTGGGGACCCCGGACGTGGCCCGCCTTGCGGAAACCCTGCCCCAGGCGGCCTTGGGGGCGGCCCTGGAGAACCTGGTGCTGGGCCAGCTGGAGCGGGAGCTTTCCCGCGCCTTGGGCCTGGACCGCTTCCAGGTGCAGGTGCCGGCCATCCAGGGGGGGAGCCTGGAGGAGACCCGCTTCTCCCTGGGCAAGTACCTGAGCCCGGAGCTTTTCCTGGGCTACGAGGTGGACCTCCGGGGGGAGCAGACCTTTTCCGCCCAGTACCGCAGGGACGGCCTCACCTTCACCCTCTCCTCCACCTTCCTGCCGGGGGACGGGAGGCTTGCCCGCTTCGGCTTCGCTCTGGGCTACGACCTCACCGAGGCCTTGGCTTAAGCCTGGCCCTCGAGCCAACGACGCCACCCGCTTCAGCGTGGGCGCGGCCTACCGGTGGTAGCATGGCCCCGGTATGCGCGCCTTGGCCAAGCTGGCCCCCGAGGAGGGCCTAACCCTGGTGGACCGCCCCGTGCCCGAGCCGGGCCCCGGGGAGATCCTGGTGCGGGTGGAGGCGGCGAGCATCTGCGGCACCGACCTCCACATCTGGAAGTGGGACGCCTGGGCGAGGGCAGAATCCGCCCGCCCCTCATCACCGGGCACGAGTTCAGCGGGGTGGTGGAGGCCGTGGGCCCCGGGGTGAAGCGCCCCCAGGTGGGGGACCACGTGAGCCTGGAAAGCCACATCGTCTGCCACGCCTGCCCCGCCTGCCGCACGGGGAACTACCACGTCTGCTTGAACACCCAGATCCTCGGCGTGGACCGGGACGGGGGCTTCGCCGAGTACGCCCTCGTGCCGGCGGAAAACGCCTGGGTGAACCCTAAGGACCTCCCCTTTGAGGTGGCGGCCATCCTCGAGCCCTTCGGCAACGCCGTGCACACCGTCTACGCCGGAAGTGGGGTCTCGGGGAAGAGCGTCCTCATCACGGGGGCGGGGCCCATCGGCCTCATGGCGGCCATGGTGGCCCGGGCGAGCGGAGCCGGGCCCATCCTGGTCTCCGACCCGAACCCCTACCGCCTGGCCTTCGCCAGGCCCTACGCCGACCGGTTGGTGAACCCCTTGGAGGAGGACCTCCTGGAGGTGGTGCGCCGGGTGACGGGAAGCGGGGTGGAGGTCCTTTTGGAGTTCAGCGGGAACGAGGCCGCCATCCACCAGGGCCTCATGGCCTCATCCCCGGGGGGGAGGCGAGGATTTTGGGGATCCCTTCCGACCCCATCCGCTTTGACCTCGCCGGTGAGCTCGTCATGCGGGGGATCACCGCCTTCGGCATCGCCGGGCGGAGGCTCTGGCAGACCTGGATGCAGGGCACCGCCTTGGTCTACTCGGGGAGGGTGGACCTTACGCCCCTCCTCACCCACCGCCTCCCCCTAAGCCGCTACCGGGAGGCCTTCGGCCTCTTGGCCTCGGGCCAGGCGGTGAAGGTGATCCTGGACCCCAGGGCCTGAGGTCACCTTTTTCGGCTCAGGGGAGAGGGGGCGTGGCCCCCCTCCCCCGTTTAAGGTTTTTGTAAGCCCCCCCGAGGAGGATGGAGGTAAGGACCCCAGGGTCCCGGAAAGGAGGCAGCGCATGAGCGGCAAGCAGCTTTGGCTTTTGGCGGGCCTCGCCCTCCTCCTCGCGGCCTGCGGCGGGGGCGCCCCCCAAGACCTCACCCTCTCCGGGGTGAGCCCGGACAGCCCCACCGTGGCCCAGGGAGGGAACGTCACCCTCACCCTCACCCTCGCCTCGCAGAACGGCTTCCAGGGGCAGGTGTCCTTAAGCGTCACGGAGAACGGCCAGACCCCCTCCTGGCTCAGCCTGTCCCCCACCAACGCCACCCTCAACGTGCCCAAGGGAGGGCAGGCCCAGGTGAGCCTCCAGGTCCAGGTGGCGGGGAACGCCCCCACCGGGCCCCACGCCCTGAAGGTCAAGGTCAGCTACGGGGACAAGACAGCGGAGCGGGACCTGACCCTGACGGTGAACGCCCCGCCCCCGCCCCCCAGTTTCACCCTCTCCCTGGACCCCACCAGCCTCACGGTGCAGCAGGAGGAAGCGGCCAGACCACCCTCACCGTCACCCCCCAGAACGGCTTCACGGGGACGGTCAACCTCTCCCTGGTGGCGGGGCAGGACGGGGTGCCCCAGGGCCTCAGCCTCTCGCCTCAGAGCGTCCAGGTGACGGGCTCCAACCCGGTGAACCAGACCCTCACCTTGAGCGCCGCCCCCTCCACCCCCACCGGCACCTACCGGCTCAAGGTGCGGGGCACCTCGGGGAGCCTCACCCGG
>BBBN01000207.1 GCA_001311585.1 Thermus sp. JCM 17653 | reverse complement strand
CCTGCTTTGCGAAGAGGCCGACCTCTACCTTCTGGACGAGCCCTTGGCCAACCTGGACCTCGAGAGCCGCGAGGGGGTGCTCGATCTCATCCTGCGCCGGACCGCGGGAAAGGCCCTGGTCGTGGTACTGCACGGGGATGAGGCTTTGCACAGCCGCTTCGACCGGGTAGTGGAGCTGGCGGGGCCGCAGGGGGTGGACTCCCGGTAGCGCCCGCGTTCACCCAGGCTTTAAAGCTGCGAACACTGTGAAGGGCGGGTCTGCTGAGTGGGTGAGAGGCTGTCGTAAAACCCCCACCCCACCTCAGGCGGCCCGGGCTAGCCGCTTCACCCACAAGCGCAGCCTGCCCACATACACCCAAGCTTCCGTCACCTCAGGGCGGTACTCGTACTCCTCCCCCAGCCGCCTTTCGCCCCAGCCAGGCAAAAGTCCGCTCCTCCACCCCTTGGGCAAGGGCATAAACCCTCGCTCCCGGGGAATCTCCGGTCGTGTAAGGAATTATGTGTAAGGGTATGTATATGAATGGGGGTACCAACGGGAGAGGAGGTACCCCATGGATCAGGATACCCTCCAGATGATCTTGAGGGAAGCAGTGAGGGAAACGGTAACCCAGGTTCTGCAGGCCCTGCTCAACGCCGACCGGGAAGCCTTCTTGCGGGAACACGGGGGGCGGAAAAACGGCTACTACCCCAGGAAGCTGGAGACCGCTTTTGGCCAGGTGGAGCTTTCCATCCCAAGGGATCGGGAAGGGAGGTACTACCCCAGCTCCCTCCAGCCCTACGCCCGCCGCCAGGTGGACCTGGGCGAGGTGGCCGTGGCCCTGTACGCCGCCGGGGTCAGTCAGCGCAAGGCGGCCGAGGTGATGAGCCTGCTTCTGGGCCACCGCTACACCCACGAGACCATCAGCGCCCTTACCGACCAGGTGCTGAAGGAGGTGGAGGCCTTCCGTCATAGGCCTATACCGGAAGATATGGCCTGGGTCTACCTGGACGGTTTCTTCTTGAAGGTCCTAAGGGAGGGGATTGGGGTGGAGCGGGAGGCGGTCTATGTGGCTCTGGGCGTCACCCCTGGTGGGCAGAGGCAGGTTCTGGCTTTTGGCTTTTGCCTACGGAAAGCGCCACTGCCTGGGAAGAGGTCTTGGTCAGCCCGATAGGCTAGCTTGAGGGAACTATGGCAAAGGGGCCTGCGGCGGGTTTTGCTCTTCATCACCGATGGCCTACCCGGGATGGAAGAGGCGATCCGCCGGGTGTATCCCCTGGCCCAGTGGCAGGTGTGCGTGGTGCATAGGGTGCGCTCCAGCCTGGCCCAGGTGCGTTCCCGGGACCGGGCCTTGCTGGCGCAGGACCTGAAGGGGATTTATGGGGCGAGGAGCCGGGTGGAAGCCTTGGTCACGCGAAGCGTACCTTGAGGCCTTGGAGAGGCTCAAGGAGGCCTGGGGGTCTCGGTATCCTTCCCTGGTGGCGGCCTGGTGGGAGGACTCTGGGGCCCTGCTTCGCTTTTACGATTGCCCCCAGGTGCTTTGGCCCTATCTTCGGAGCACTAACCTGATGGAGCGGTTTATTCGGGCTCAGCCCGAAGGGCTAGCGTTCTGGTGAGGCGTGGGACGAAGGTGCGGGACCACAAGTTTCCCAAGGAAGAGGCGGTGTACAAGCTTTTGTACCTGGAGTCCGAGCGGCAGGAGGGGAGGTGGGCGGAGCGGAGGTTGAAGGGTTTTGCCGAGGTGCAGGAGGTGTTGGAAGGGATGCTTCGGGAGAGGTATGCCCCCCGTACACAGACGCTTACACATAAATCTTGACACGACCAGGTCCCGAGTTCTTTCCCAGGAAAATCTTCCTTTCACAGGAAAAAAAGTTCGTGCTTAAAAGAGCAAAGCCTTGTTCATCGCACTTCCTGATCTGAGGGGGGTGGAACTTTTTCCCAAGGGGGTCCGCATTGGGAGCGTGTAAACACCTGCCTTTCTTTGTATTTTCTCCCGAAAAAGGTGGATGGGGATTTTAACGTCCTGGACGAGAAATTCAGAAACGGGCGGTTTACAATTTGTTGCTAAAGGGGAATAATGCTCGGCCCCACTTCACTGCCGCCATGAAGCTGGCCCGATCCCTGGCCCAGAGGGAAGCGGAGGAGGCTCCATGCCTGCCGAGTTCCCTGAGGCCCTCCGCTGGGCCATGTCCCGGGCTGGGATGGGCGTGAACAAGCTGGCAAGGGAGGTTGGCCTGAGTAAGTCTACGATACGGAATTGGCTGAAAGGCCATGACCGACCCACATCCAAAGAGCGCATAGAGCGCATCGAAGAGGCTCTGGGCCTCTCCCCCGGAGCCCTTACATCAAGGGTGCGCCGGTGGGAAGTAAAGGACACGGGGGTTTACAAAGAGGGGGCTACCGGGCGCCTTGCGGAGATCGGATCCACTTCCTGCGCCTGGCCGCCCAGGCCCGGTACGGAAAGCCTGTGGCCGACCTTTCCCCCGAGGAACGCGCGGCCCTGAGGGGAGAGCTTCTTGCCCTTTGGGAACGCCGCTCGGAGAGGCAGATCCGGACGAAGATAGCACAGGAAAAACCCTTCAGCCTCCCCTTCGACCGTTGGCCCGACGGGGTGAAGGAGGGGTGGAAGAAATACGAGGTATGGGCAGGTAGCGAACGGGGAAGCCAAAAGGCGGTGGAGGCTTCCCTGAAGACGGGCTCTGTTCCGCGGCGAAGGATAAGCCAGGCCACACTGAGCATGCGCCGAGGGGAGGTGGAAAAGTTCCTGGGCTACCTGGTCCAGGAAAGGGGGTTTCCTCTTAAGGATCTTTCCCTGGACCTCCTGGGGGATTACGACCTGGTCTGGGGCTACCTGAACTGGCGCTGGAAGCGCTTTGAGGCTCTGGTGTAGCGCAGGTAACGAGAAGCGACGAGAAGGTCCTGGACGCAATCCTGCACCTCATCCGGAAGGGATTCATTAAGGGGGACCTGGAGAGGCTCAAAGAACTCCGGCGGGTTGTTGGCCACCATAAGGTGGAAAATCCCGGTTACCACAACGTGGAACCCCTTCTGGAGGAGGAAAACCCCCTGGACTGGGTGCGCCGGGGCATCGCCTTCATGCTGGAGGACCTGGCCAGCATGGTGGGGGACCTCCTGGATCCCTCCCTTGAGGGAAAGTCCCGACACGAAAAGGGAGAGGTTGCCGCCCTCTACCGGGATGCCCTCATCTGGTGGGCCATGAGCATCCACCCCCTCCGGGCCAGGCACTGGTACGGGGCCCGGATCGACTGGGAGGGGCTGGACAGGCTGGACCAGCGGGGAAACCTCTACCGGGACCCGGAGGGGCGGTACCACCTCCTCTACCGCCCGGAGGAGTTCAAAAACCAGCACAGCGCCGTCTTCCGGCACCAAGGGGACAGGCCCCTGCTATTCCCCCTGGACGAGGACCTTCCCCCTTCGAGATGGAGGTGGGAGGGGTCCGCTACCGCCTGAACAGCCTGGTGGACACCTACCTGCGGGCGGTCCATCCCCTGCTGGCTCAGGTCCAGG
>BBBN01000206.1 GCA_001311585.1 Thermus sp. JCM 17653 | reverse complement strand
CGCTCCGGGGTGCGCCCCACCACCCCCACCTCCTCCCGGCGTAGAAAACCCCGCTCCAAAGCCCCTTTGAGGATGCTCCGGCCCATCTTGCCAAGGCCCAGGAAGGCGAGCTTCATGCCCTTGAGTCTACCTTGCGGAGGCGGAGGTAATAAAACCCGTCCAGGCCCCCCTCGGGGGCCACGTACACCCCAAGCCCCTGCCGGAGGACGGGCAAAGGGCAGGAAAAGGGCTCCGGGCGGAACTCGGGGTGCCTCTCCAAGAAGGCCCGAGCCACCCCTTCCCCCTCCTCCTCCGTGAGGGAGCAGACCGCGTAGACCAAAACCCCCCCCTCCTCCGTGGCCTGGGCGGCGGTTTCCAGAAGCTGAAGCTGAAGGGCCGCCATCCGGGCCGGGTCCCCTTCCTCCAGGCGGTAGCGGAGCTCGGGGTGGGCGCGGAAGGTGCCCGTGCCGGTGCAAGGGGCGTCCAGGAGAACCTTTTTGGCCCTTTCGCGAAGGGGTTCCCGCAGGTCCTGGGTGCGGTAGGCCACCTTCAGGCCGAGGCGCCGGGCCGTTTTCGCCCCCGCCTCCTGGCGCTTGGCGTTGAGGTCGTAGGAGACCACCTCCGCACCCCGAGCCGCCAGGTAAAAGGCCTTGAGCCCGGCCCCGCCGCAAAGGTCCAACACCCTCTCCCCAGGTGTGGGCTCCAGAAGGGTGGCGGCGAAGAGGGAAGCGGGGTTTTGCGGCTGGAGGCCGAGGGCAGGGAAATCGGTCTTGGGGCCTTCAAAGAGGTAGCTCCCGGGGACAGGGCCCGGCTGCAGGTCCACCTCCCGGTAGGCGGTGACAAAGAGGGGCGCGGGTTCGTTGAAGGCCTCGGCAAAGCCCACTCCCCCGAAGAAGCCCCGCCAGGCCTGGCAGAGCCAGTCAGGAAGGGAAAGGCGCACGCACTCCGGGGCCTCCCGCGGGCGCAGGCGGCGAAGCACGGCGTTCACCAAACCCGCAAGCCCCGGGTAACGGCGCTTCGCCTCCTCCACCCAAGGGCTCACCCGGGCATGGTCCGGCTTCCCCAACCACCACTCTAGGGCCCCCAGGCGCAGGGCCCAGCGCACCTCTTTAGGCAGCTTCTCCGGGGCCTTAAGGTGAGGTTCTAGGAGAAAGTCCAGGAACCTCAGGTGGCGCAGGGCCCCGTAGACCAGGTGGGTAACGTAGGCCCTATCCCGCTCGGGCCAGCCCACCCGGTCCAGGGCGCGGTCCAAAAGCTGCTGGGCCCGACCCCCTTCCTCCACCTGAAGGAGGACGGCCAGGGCCAGGCCCCTTGGGGTGTTGGCCCTCAAGACTCCAGGGGATGGGCCTTGATGCTGAACTTCAGGGCGGTCCGCTCCTCGTTTTCCAGGTCCAGCTTGACGAAGGCGGGCTTGACCACCAGGTCCAGGTTGTCGGGGGCAATGTAGCCGCGGGCGATGGCGATGGCCTTCACCGCCTGGTTGACGGCCTGGGGCCCGATGGCCTGCACCTCCACCTCCCCCTTGGTGCGCAATAGCGCCGCGATGGCGCCGGCCACGGAGTTGGGGCGGGACTTGGAAGAGACGCGCAACGTTTCCACTTTGACCTCCTGAAAACCCTTGGGCCACCCCTGGGGAAAGACATGGGCGGCTCAAGGCCCATGCTAGAGCAAGCGGGGCCCTTTGGCAACTAGCCGGCCAGGACCCTTTCCTCCAGGCCCTTCAGAAGGCTTTCCACGTTTTCCTGCATGAGCTTTTGCACCAACTTTTGCAGAAGTCCCCCAAAAATAGGGATGGTGAGCTCGTAGGCCAAGGTGAGGACCACCCGGGTACCTTCGCCCTCGGGCTGGAAGACCCAGGTGCCCTCGTAGCGGTCAAAATCCCCTTCCGGGGAGAAGAAGCGGTTCCTCAGGTGGGCGTCGTCCCACTCCTCCTCCTCCAGCCAGCGAACCTTCTTGCCCATAGCCACCGCCACCCACTCGCTCCGGGTGCGGTTGCCCTCCTGGGAAAGCACCTTAAGGCTTTCCACTTCCTTGAGGTAGGGCTTCAGGCCCTCCAGGTCCTTGGCCAGGGCATAGACCTTTTCCGGCGGAGCGGGAATATAGCGCTCGGCGCGCACCTCGGGCATGGGCTCTTTTTACCCCTTTTCCTCCTCCTTGGCAAGCTCGTAGGCCCGCAAGGCCAGGGAGAGGGGGAAGCCCCGCCCCACCAAAAACCGCACCGCCTTGGCCTTGTCCCGGCGCCTGGGGTAGCGGCGCAGGGCCCTAAGGGCGGCCTCGAGGGCCTCCTCCTCCCCAAGCTCCCTGAGAACCGCCTCCACCACCTCCTCCCCCACCCCTTGGCCCTTAGGAGGTGGCGGAGCTTCAGGGGGCCGTACTTGCGCCGGACGGCCACGAAGGTTTCGGCGAAGGCCCGGTCGTCCAGGTAGCCCAGGGCCAGGAGGCGCTCCAGGGCCTGGGCCACCTCGGCCTCGGGGAAGCGGGCCAGGAGCTTCTCCCTAAGGCGGGCCTGGCTCATGGCCCGCCGGGAAAGGAGGCGCAGGGCGTAGGCGAAGGCCTCGGCCTTGTCCATAGGTTTAGGGTACGCTATGGCCCATGCGGGTCTTCGCCATCGCCGACCCCCACCTTTCCCGCGTCCACCCCAAGCCCATGACCATCTTCGGCCCCGGCTGGCAAGGCCACCCCGAGGCCTTTTTTTCGCGGCTGGCGGGAGGTGGTGGGGCCCTCGGACCTGGTGATCGTGGCCGGGGACATCTCCTGGGCCATGCGCCTCCCCGAGGCCATCCCCGACCTCCTGGACCTGGCGGCGCTTCCGGGGAGGAAGGTGCTCCTCAAGGGCAACCACGACTACTGGTGGCCCTCCATCTCCAGGCTCCGCGCCGTCCTCCCCGAAGGCATGTACGCCTTGCAGAACGACGCCCTGGTCCTGGACGGGGTGGCGGTGGCGGGCACCCGGGGCTGGCAGTACCCTCCTGAAACCCCCGAGGACGAGAAGATCCTGGCCCGGGAGGTGGAAAGGCTCGGGCTTTCCCTGAGGGCCCTGGAAGGGAGGCCCTACCGCCACCTCCTGGTGGCCTTCCACTTTCCCCCCTTCGGGCCCGGCGGGGAGGCCACCCCCTTGCTGGAGCTGGCCGCCCAAGCCGGCCCCGCGGCCATCGTCTACGGCCACCTGCACGGGGCCGATCCCGCCAGGCTTCCCCAGAGCTACCGGGGCATCCCCCTCCACCTGGTGGCGGCGGACACCCTCCGCTTCCGGCCCAAGCTGGTGTTGGAAGCGGACTAAGGATATACTCGGTACATGGTCTGGAGGCCCATAGGGGATGGCGTGGAGGCCTTTACCTCACCACCCCCGTGGGGCGGTGGGTGGGGTATGGGGTCTACGTCTACCGGTACCGGGGCCTCCTGGTGGACACAGGCCCTCCCAAGGTCCCGCCCTTCGCCCCGGGGACCGAGGCCGCCCTCCTCACCCACGCCCACGAGGACCACGCCGGGGGAGCCTTTCGGCTTGGCCTTCCCGTCTACGGGAGCGCCCTGACGGCC
>BBBN01000205.1 GCA_001311585.1 Thermus sp. JCM 17653 | reverse complement strand
CGCAAGGCCTCCCGGTCCACCTCCCAGCCCCCGCCCCCAAACCGCCCGGGAAGGAGAAGGCTCACCAGCTCCGGCCGCTTCAGAGCGAAGCCCAAGATGGCCCCCCGCTCCTCCCGGGTCAGGTCGCTCCTCACGTAAGGCTCCACCGCCGCCACCGCCTGGGGCAGGCGGAGGAGGCCCGCCGGGGAGAGGAGCTGTTCCTTTAGGGCGTGGAAGAAGGCCTGCTGCCGCTGTACCCGCCCGATGTCCCCCAGGGCGTCCTTGCGGAAGCGCAGGTACCCCTCGGCCTCCTCTCCCTTCAGCACCTGGCAGCCCGGCTTCAGGTCTATGCGGAGCCCGGCGGCGGTGTCCACATAGCGCATGGGCTTTTCCACGCAGACCCGAACCCCGCCCAGGGCGTCCACCGCCTTCCGCAGGGCCTCGGTGCTCACCACCACGTAGCGCTCGGGACGCACCCCCGTGATCTGGGCCACGGCCTCCTTCATAAGCTCGGGCCCCCCCAGGGGGCTTGCGGCGTTCACCTTGTGCCAGCCAAAGCCCGGCAGGTCCACCCAGACGTCCCGGGGAACGGAGAGGACCACCACCCGGTTCGCCTGGGGGTCCAGCCGGACCAGGAGGATGGTGTCCGCGAGGCCCCGGAAGCGCTCCGGGGCCCTTTTGTGGTAACCCGCATACTCGGGGCTCGAGCCGTAGACCAAAAGGGTGAGGGGCGCCCTCAAGCCTCCCGGGAGGGAAGGGCCCCCTGGCGCACCGCGGGGCCCAGGAGGGGGTAGGCCCAGAGGGCCAAGGCCACAAGGAGGAGAAGGAATAGACCGAGGAGAACACGCCGCACGGGGGCTTAGTCTACCCCTTCCCGGGTGAAGTGGATTAGGGGAAGCAGTAGGTGGTGTCCGTCATCACCCGGTCGGCGCGTACCAGGCCGAAGCCGTACTCGTCGTCCTTGCCCGGAGAACCCAGGTCTTCGGCAGTGCCCGTTAAGCAGGTGTACACCTGGTCCGCTGAGGGCCACGCCTTGTGCTCGCTGGCGTACCTGCTCATGTAAAGGGCCACCGCCCCGGCCACGATGGGGCTCGCGAAGGAGGTACCGCTTCCCGAAAGGTAGTCGTTAGAGGGTCCGGCCAGCCTAATCCCCACCCAGGAGCCACCAGGTCCAGCTCCGGACCGTAAGCCGAAAACTGGGCCCGTTGCTTCAGAAGGTCAACCGCGCCCACGGCGATGACGCTAGGGCTACTGGCGGGGAACATGACGGGACCCCCATTGCTGTAGCCGGGAGGATAAGGTGGCGCGTAGTTGCCCGCCGCCGCCACGATGGTCCTTCCTTCACCCCGGGCCCGGGTGAGTTCCTCATCCAAAGCCCCGTCGTAGGCGTCCCCCCCCAGGGAAATGTTGATAACCTGGACCCCCAGTTGACGCGCTAGCCGCACTCCTTTGAAGAGGGTCTCATAGGTAGCCCCTCCCCCCCTGTAAAAAACCTTGATTGGAACGACATATCCACCCCACGTGGTCCCTGCTATTCCCCTGAAGTTATTGGTATCCGCCCCTAAGACCGAAGCCACCTCCAAGCCATGGCCGCGATCACTTGGCGCCGAATCATCCGTGGGATCTAGGTCATCATCAGCAACATCCAGCTTCACCCCAGCGGGTAGGTACTTGCTGGCCTGGAAGTCCTCATGGAGAAGAATACCCGTGTCCAAAACGGCAATGAGGGGCGGACACCCTTTGCCCGTGCTGAAGTCCCAGGCGGTCTCTAGGCGCAGCAAGCCGTTCAAGTAGGGCTTTTGATTCGGGTAGTTCGTATCGTTCGGCATCCGCAGAGAGCGGTAAACGTAGTTGGGCTGAACATACTGAGCACCCGCCCGCAAAAGGGCTTCCGCTCGGGCTTTTTCTTCCCCAGGGGGAACCTTCACCTTGATTACGTCCAGGTCGAGCTGGGCCTGAAGCTCTACTCCCTGGGCTCGCAGGCTCTGAACGGAAAGGCCTGGCTTAGGCACCACAATGAGTTCCCCGGGAACGAACTCCCCTTCAAAGCTTCCCAAACCGTGCAACTGAGAAGGGGCATGCAGGCTCTGGACCCGCAAGGACCCACCGGACACTCGGCGGGGTTCACGGGCGGGGGCGGGGTCTGCGGGCAGGCGGTGAGGAGGAGGGCCGCGGAGAGAAGAAGGGCCCCGAAGAAGGCGCGCTTCATGGCCTCCACTATACGCCTCTTCCCCAGGCCCCGCCTTAAGCCTGGCCTAAGGTTTCCTCTATTCTTTGCGCCAGCTTCTCCAGGAAGCCGAAGAACATGGGCCGTAGTGGGCGAGCTCGTCCCCGTCCGTGGCCGCCACGGGGAAGTCCCAGCCCCTTTCCCGGGCCAGGGCCTTGGCCTTCTCCAGGGGGTTCTTCCCCCAGGGCTTGGGCTCGTAGAGAAAGAGGTCCGGGGCTTTCCGCCTCACCTCCTCCAGGTCCGGCGCGAAGTAGGCCTGGGGCACGTCCAGGAAGATGGGCTCGAGGCCCATGTGCAAAAGGGCCTGGGCGATGTAGCTCCCCCGGCCCACGGTGATGGGCCGCCCAGGTCCATCTCAAAGTAGACCCGGAGGGAAAAGCGACCCTTTAAAGCGGCGTAGCGCAGGGCGAGCTCGTGGGCAAGCTCGGCGGCCTTCTCCTCCAGGTCCAGGAGGTGGCCCAGGGTGGAGAGGTTTTCCAGGATGCCGTAGGGGCTCGTGGGGAGGGGCACGGCGTAGACGGGAAAGCCCTCCTCCTTGAGCCTAAGGGCCTGCTCCCGCTGCACCCCGGTGGAGAGGAGGACGAGGTCGGGCCTAAGGCTCCTTAGAAGCTCCAGGCGGGTCTTGGTGTAGGAGGCCACCACGGGGAGGGCGAGGACCGGGGCCGGGCGGTGGCAGAAGGCGCTCCGGCCCACGAGCTCTCCCCCAGCCCCAGGGCGAAGAGGGCGTCGGTGAGGTTCGGGGCCAGGGAGACGATGCGCAAGAAGCGGTCGGGAAGCTCCAAAGGCCCTAAGAGCTCGTGGAAGAGCCTCATCGGCGGAGGTCCAGGGAGCGGGCGTGGCCCTCGAGGCCCTCCGCCCGGGCCAGGAGGGCCCCCTTCTCGGCCAAGAGGCGCACGGCCCCCTCCGAAAGCCCCATCACGGGGATCACCTTGAGGAAGTCCCGCACCGCCAGGCCCCCCTGGAAGCGGGCCGTGCCCGAGGTGGGCATCACGTGGCTAGGGCCGGCGATGTAGTCCCCCAGGGCCTCCGGGCTTCCCTCCCCCAGGAAGACGCCCCCGGCGTTCTGCACCCGGCCAAGCCAGGGGAGGGGATCGGCCAGGGCCAGGCAGAGGTGCTCGGGGGCGTAGAGGTTGGCCAGCTCCAAGGCCTCCTCCAGGTCCGGGTGTGCACCAGACCGCCCCGCTCCAGGGCCCTTTTGGCGATCTCCGCCCGGGGAAGGTCCTGGAGCTGGCGGAAAAGCTCGGCCTCCACCCTTTCCAATAGGGCCCGGTCCGGGGAGAGGAGCCAGGGCTCGGAGTCGGGGCCGTGCTCCGCCTGGGCCAGGAGGTCGGCGGCGA
>BBBN01000204.1 GCA_001311585.1 Thermus sp. JCM 17653 | reverse complement strand
CCCCCCGGGAGGAGGCGGTGCTACGCCTCCTGGCCCAGGGCTTTCCGGCAAGGAGATGGCCAGGGTCTTGGGCCTCTCCCCGGACACGGTGAAAGACTACCTGGAAAGCCTCTACGGGAAACTGGAGGCCCGCAACCGGGTGGAGGCCCTGGAAAAAGCCCGCGCCCTGGGGTTTATCTAAGCACCCCACCGCAGCGAAAGCCGCGGTGGGGCCCCAGAAAGCCCTCCCCTATCCCTCCTGGGCGGCTTCCTTGGCCTCCTTGGCCTTCTCCATATCCTGCCCGGTGCGCTTGCGGTCCACCCGGAGCTTCCGGCGGATCTCCCTTTCGGAAAGCTCGCGGATGTAGTAGAGCTTGGCCCGGCGGGCCCGGCCCCGCTGCACGATCTCCACCTTCTCGATGAGGGGAGAGTTCATGGGGAAGATGCGCTCCACCCCCACCCCGTAGCTCACCTTGCGCACGGTGAAGCTGGAGTTGTAGCCGTTGCGCTTGATCTTGATGACGATGCCCTCAAAGTTCTGGATGCGGCTCCGGTTGCCTTCCTTCACCCGGTAGGCTACCCGCACGGTGTCCCCGGCGCGGAACTCGGGCAGATCGGCGCGGGCGTAGCGGGATTCCACCACCTTCAAAAGCGCTCCTCGGTTCATGGCATGCCTCCTCCCCAGAGGAACCCTTAAGGTTCGTGGGCAACAGCTCCAGTTTAGCCTTCCCGGTCCAGTTCCGCAAGCCAGGCCGCCTCGAGGGCCCCGATCCGGGCCTCCGAGAGGAGCTCGGGCCTCAAGGCCAGGGTGCGCTTCAGGGCCTCCTTTCGGCGGAAGCGGAGCACCTCCTGGTGGTTCCCGGAGAGGAGGACCTCGGGCACCTTAAGCCCCCGGAACTCGGGGGGGCGGGTGTAGTGGGGAAAGTCCAGAAGCCCCCGCACGAAGGAGTCCTCCCGGTGGCTCTGGGGGTCGCCGATGACCCCGGGGATGAGGCGGGCGGTGGCCTCGAGGACCGCCAAGGCCGCCACCTCCCCCCCCATGAGCACGTAGTCGCCGATGGAGAGGGTCCGGGTGACGAAGGCCTCCACCCGGGCGTCAAACCCCTCGTAGCGCCCCGAGAGGAGGACCAGGTGCCCCTTCCCCGCCAGGTCCTCCGCCACCTTCTGGGTAAAGGGCTCCCCCGCCGGAGAGAGGAGGATCACCTCGTCCGCCGGGCCCACGGCCTCCAAAGCGGCCACGGCCACGTCGGCCCGGATCACCATCCCCGCCCCCCCGCCGTAGGGGGTGTCGTCCACCACCCGGTGGCGCCCCAGGCCGTAGGCCCGGAGGTCCACCACCTCCACCTCCAGCAGGCCCCGCTTGCGGGCCTGGCGATGAGGGACTCCTCCAGCCAGGGCCGGACGAGGGCGGGGAAGAGGGTGAGGAGGGTGTAGCGCATCAGTCGAAGAGGCCGGGGATGGGCTCCACGTGGATGGCCCCCTCCTCCACCCGCACGTAGGGGGCCTGGAGGGGCACCAGGCGCTCGGCCCGGTGGCGAAGCCTCTCCCCCACCCCCCGGATCACCAGGACGTCCTGGGCCCCGGCGTCCAGGATGTCCACCACCTCCCCCACCTTCTCGCCCCCCACGTAGACGGGAAGGCCTATGAGGGCGAAGTAGTAGTACTGCCCCTCCTCCAAGGGGGGTAGGTCGGCCACCTCCGCGTAGACGCGAAGCCCCACCAGGGCCTCCGCCAGGGTGCGGTCGGTGACGCCCGCCAGGTGGACCACCAGCTCCTCCCCCACCCGGTAGAGGTCCTCCACCGCCCTAAAGCCGTGGCCCTCCACGTAGACCCGCTCCAGGTGGAGGAGGACCGGCTCCCCCCGGAACTTGAGCCCGCCCTTGAGGGCGAAGGGGGCTCCGAAGCGGCCGATCTCCACCAAGCGCATACCCCCATTCTAAGGCCTGGGGCCCCGGCTCAGCGCACCTCCACCCCCACCTTGCGCTTGGCGTAAGCCCGCACCAGGGTGCGGATGGCCTCGATCACCCGCCCCTGCTTGCCGATGAGGCGGCCCTTGTCCTCGAGGGCCACCTCCACCACGTAAAGGGGCCCCTCCCGGCCGCGCCTCTCCTGGACCCGCACCGCCTCGGGGTGGTCCACCACGCTCTTGGCCAGGTACTCCACCAGGTCCTTCATCCCCTCCATCCTAACCCACGCCCGGGCGTTGACGCCCCGCCCTCCGCCCCCTACCCTGGGAGGTAATGAAACGGGTCCTCTCCGGCATCCAACCCTCGGGGGAAATCCACATCGGCAACTACCTGGGGGCCATCAAGCAGTGGGTGGAGATCGGGGAAAAGCTGGGGCGGGAAGCCTTCTTCTGCATCGTGGACTACCACGCCCTCACCAACCCCCTCTCCTACGACCCCTCCACCTTGGCCCAGCGCACCTTTGAGGCCGCCTTGGTCAACATGGCGGCGGGGCTTGACCCCGAGCGGGTCACCCTCTTCGTCCAGTCCCACGTGCCCGAGCACACCGAGCTCTCCTGGGTCTTCACCACCCTCACCCCCTTGGGGGACCTCACCCGCATGACCCAGTTCAAGGACAAGGCCAGCAAGCAGGAGACCGTGTGGTCCGGCCTCCTCCTGTACCCCGTGCTCCAGGCGGCGGACATCCTCGTCTACAAGGCGGACACCGTCCCCGTGGGGGAGGACCAGGTGCAGCACATCGAGCTCACCCGGGAGATCGCCCGCCGCTTCAACCACCTCTTCGGGGAGACCTTCCCCGAACCCCAGGCCCTCCTCAACCCCGAGGCCCCGAGTCCCCGGGATCGACGGCAAGGCCAAGATGAGCAAGTCCTTGGGCAACACCATCGGCCTTCTGGAGCCCGAGGAGAGCATCTGGCAGAAGATCCAGCACCTCCCCGACGACCCCCAGAGGATCCGCCTTTCCGACCCCGGGGACCCCGAGAGGACCATCGTCTTCACCTACCTCTCCTACTTCGCCCCCAAGGAGCTGGTGGAGGCCCTGAAGGAGGAGTACCGGAAGGCGGGGATGGGCACCCTGGTGGTGAAGCGGGTCCTCTTCGAGCACCTCATGCGCACCCTGAGGCCCATCCGGGAGCGGGCGGAAGCCCTGAAGAAGGACCCCGACTACGTGATGGACGCCCTGCTGGAGGGGGCCCGGCGGGCCAGGGAGGTGGCCAGGGCCACCATGGAGGAGGTGCGGGAGAAGGTGGGGCTTCTCCTGCCAAGAAGCGCCCGGTCCTGCGGTGATCCACCTAAGCTTCCCCGGCTTCACGGGCTCCCTCGAGGCCCTGCGGGAGGCCCTAAGGCGGGGCCGCCTCTCCCCCAAGGAGGTTCCCGTCCTCCTGGTGGTGGACCAGGCCCTCTCCCAGGTCCCCGAGGACCTGAAGGCGAGAAGCGAACTCCTTCCCGTGCTGGCGGAGCTTCTCCTCCTAAAGCTCGCCCCGGAAAAGGCCCTCGCCCCCAAGGAGGAGGGAGAAGAGGCCCCCCTGGTCCGGGTCCTCCTGGACCTCTCCGAGACCGTGGCCTTCCTCGAGGCCCGCCTCCAGCGCCGGGCCCGCCTCCTCCCCGTG
>BBBN01000203.1 GCA_001311585.1 Thermus sp. JCM 17653 | reverse complement strand
CCTCCACCGGGTGGTGGATCAGGCCCAGGCGTTCTGCCTTTCTCAGGTCCCGCCTTCGGGCGAGCCCCAAGACCCGCACCCCACCCCCCTCCAGGGGCACCACCACGGGCATGGCCCCGTAGCCCCGTTCCTCCAGCTTGCGCAGGGCCTCCCCCACCGTGGTGGGGGAAAGGGTTTCCACGGGGGAGGTCATGGCCTCCCCCAAGGTGGGTTCGGGATCCAGAAAGAGGGAGAGGGTAGAAAAAAAGCCTGCGCAAGGCGCTTTGCACCCCCCTTACCCGGGCAAAGGCCGCCCGGGGATGCCCCCCGCCGCCCACCTGGGCAAGCCATCGGGCCACGTCCAAGCGCGCCTTGCTCCGGGCGATGAGGAGGACCTCCTTGCCCAGCCTCAGCACCAAGAGCACCCCGTCCGCCTCGTGCAGGTCCAAAAGGGTGTGGGCCAGGGGGGCCAGAGCGGGCACGTAACCCTCTTCCTTGGCCCTGGCCAGGAGGAGGCGGAAGCCTCCACCTCCACCACCCGAGCGGTCTTGAGAAGCTCCTTGAGGACGCTTCGGGCCTCCTCCCCCAGGTGGGGGCGCACCCAGGCCCTGACCCGGGGGATCTCCGCCCCCAGGAGGGCCAGGTGGTGGGCGGCCTCGAGGTCCACGGGGGTGGTGGAGGGGAAGCTAAACCCCCCGGTGTCCTCCCAGATCCCGGCGTAGGCCAGGGTGGCCTCCAGGGGAGTCAGGACGAGGCCCCGCTCCATGAGGAGGGGAAGGAGCAGGCTCACCGTGGCCCCCACCTCCTGGACCCTCCCCCCCACGGCGGGCACGTCCCCGGGGGCCCGCGGGTGGTGGTCAAAGACCCAGAAGGGCACCCGGCCCACCAGGGCCTTAAAAGGCCCGATGCGCTCGGGGCGGGCGTTGTCCACCAGGATCACCTCGGAAACCCTGTCCAAGGGGATCTCCGAGGCGGGGACGAGGTCCAAACGGTCCTCCAAAAGAGGGGCGATCTCCTTGAGGGGACCCTCGAGGCCCCCCACCAGGGCGAGGAAGCTCCCCGGGAAAAGCCTCCCCGCCAGCACCATGGAGCCCAGGGCGTCAAAGTCCAGGTTCTCGTGGGCCACCACCACCCGCACGGTTTTTAGCTTACTTGACGGAGGGAAGCCCCCTTGCTAGACTCAGGCTTGGCACGTGGAGAGGTGCCCGAGTGGCTGAAGGGACACGACTGGAAATCGTGTAGGCGGGCTTAAACCTGCCTCGCGGGTTCGAATCCCGCCCTCTCCGCCAGACCCCCAGCCTCGAGGCTGGGGTTTTTCCTTCAGTTCCCCCCTTCCACCTCCACCACCCGAGCCTCCTTGTGGGCCCGCTCGGCCAAGAAGGTCAGCCGGTGGACCTCCACCGCCTCGGCGAAGGGTTCCAGAAGGGAGGGGTCTCCCCGCTCCACCGCCTCCACAAGCCCCATGTCCCCCCCGGCGTGCCCCGTGCGCACCGAGGCCTCCAGCTCCGTGGCCAACTCCCCCCGCAGGAAGTGAAAAACCCGGATGCGCCGCCCATCCCCCAAAAGCTCCCCCTCGCTGCCGAAAAGCCGCGTTTCCCGGAAGCGCATCCCGCTTAGGGCCTCCACTCGCCGTACGCCCGTCCCTGTACTCCAACCTTTAGCCTCTCCTCCCCTCTTTCCGAGGGGGGCAGGAGGCTCCACGGGGGCAAAGAAGGGCGACATGGGATTTTACCCGGCACTTCCCTCCCCCCAGGCGAAGCCCAGGGCAAAGGGGCTCAAAGCCTGCCTCAGGGCTTTGGTCCGCCTTGGCCAGGCACATCACCCCGGCTACACTGGAGGCATGCCCAGGAGCACGAAGCCCAAGCCCAAGGAAGAAGCCCCCTTCCTCATCACCCCGCCCCGCAAGAAGGGAGGCCTCCCCTTCCTGAACCGATAGTGCCCAAGCCCGGTAAGTCCAGCCTCGCCTACCTCCAGGAGCAAAGGCGTTGAGGCTCTTCCTGGAAACCAGCGGCCTCCTCAAGCTCCTCCTCCAGGAGGACCTTTCTGACCTGGCCCGGGAAGCCTTCTCCCAGGCCCAAGCCCACGCCGCAAGCGCCTTTGCCCTCCCCGAGGCCGGGGCAGGGCGCGAGGAAGAAGGAGGCTTCTCCCTCCCCTGAAGGGCGAAATAGAGCCTATGAGCCCGAGGAGGACCACGCCCACCACCTTTTGCCGGTCCATGCCTACCCCCTTAGGTGGGGAATATACAGAGGCGACAGGCCACTTTACCCGGCACTTCTTTGAGTTTTCAGCGTCTAGGACAGCACAAAGGCCACCCAAAACTCACCCGGCGCTCACCCGCCACACCCCACACTTCTTTACGCGGGGATTCTGACCTCCACTTCCCCTTTTTCGTAGGCCCCCAACCAGGCAAAGAAAAAGGCCAGCTCCTGGGGTTGGCCCGGGCCTTGGTGAGCAAGCAGGGCTAGGCTCAAGCTGTCGTTTAGCTCTCAAAAGCAATCCCCCGCCTCCTTTCCGAGGCGGGGCTTTTTGCGTCCTGGAGCTGGTGGAGCGGCGGGGATTTGAACCCCGGACCTCCCGCTTGCAAGGTCTGCCCCCTTTCCCACCTCACCCCCACCTAACCCCCCAGAAACCGTTGCCTGAAGGCAACAAACCCACTTCGTCGCTTTCGGGAACGGGAACGAAATCGCCCCCACTCCCGGCAGATAAGGGGTAGTCAAGGGGTAGTGACGGAGAAGCGTCCTGGACGGCGCTCTCGGAGCCTCCTCTCCCGCTCCTCTAGGCAACAAGGGAGATCGCTGGGGAAGCGGGTGTTCCTGTGGTATAGTTGCCTCATGACAACGCTAGACCGTGCGGAGGTGGGGGAGGCCCTGAGGCGGCGGCGGAAGGAGTTGGGGCTGACCCTGGGGGACGTGGCGCGTTCCATGGGCACCTCGGACGGGTACGTGTGGAAGCTGGAGCAGGGGCTGATCAACCTGCAGAACGTGCCCTTGCCGAAGATCATAGGGCTCTTGAAGGTGCTCCGGTGGACCCCGGAGGAGTTCACCCTGGCGACCGGGGTGCCTCTCCCGGGCCTCTCGGAGAAGACGGAGGAGACGGTCCCGGGGGTTTCCCTCTACAAGGTGCCCGTCTACGGGGAGGAGGAGGTCTACGTGGTCCTTGGACTTCCGGGCCTCGCCCTGGACCCGGCAAACCTGGTGGCCCTCCGGCACGAGGGGGGCCTGTACCTCTTCCGCCGTAGCGAGCCCCCGGAGCCGGGGAAGCTCTGCGTGGCCGAGGGAGAAGAGGGGGCCTTTCCCGGGGAATACATGGGCCTGAACCCCAAGCGCTCCCACCTGGTGCGCACCCTGGACTGCCCCAGGGAGGTCCGGGTCTTGCCCAAGGAGTCCTGGGAGGTCCACCGGATAGTGTTGAGGGTGGAGGGGGAATGACCCATGAGCCAGTCCTGGCCCGAGGGAACACGTTTCCGGTTGAGGAGCGGGAGTGAAGTGAAGGAAGTTACTCTCGGTACCGGGGGCACCCTCGAGGGCGCTACTGATCTCATCGCTATCAACCCCGAGTCTCCTCTAGGCAAAGCTTTGGTGGGATGGCTATCTAATCCCTTCGTG
>BBBN01000202.1 GCA_001311585.1 Thermus sp. JCM 17653 | reverse complement strand
CTGCCGTCTGCGCTTCAGCACCTTCCTGCCGCCTGGGGTCCGCATGCGGGCCCGGAAGCCGTGGGTCTTGGCCCGCTTCCTCCGGTTGGGCTGCCAGGTCCTTTTCATCCATTTCCCTCCCTGGGGCCCTTGGCCCCCAATACCCTAAAGAGTGTAGCACAAGGGAAGGGGAACCTGGTCTAACGGTTTTTTTGCAGATAGGCAGCCTGGCGTTGACAGCCCCTGTCCCGTTCCCCTATACTCCCCGGTAAACGGTCGTTAGGGAGGGACCCGTGGCCCAACTGGCGGTGGAGAACATCACCCTAACCTTTGGCGGCGTGGCGGCCCTTTCGGGGGTCTCCCTACAGGTGGCCCAAGGGGAGCTGGTCTCGGTGATCGGGCCCAACGGGGCGGGGAAGACGAGCCTCCTAAACTGCATCTCCGGCTTCTACCACCCGGAGCGAGGGCGCATCCTCTTTGAGGGGCAGGACATCACCCGCTCGAGCCCCCACGAGATCACCCGGCGGGGGATCGCCCGCGCCTTCCAGAACATAGAGCTTTTCTCTGGCCTCACCCTGCTGGAAAACCTCATGCTGGCCCGGCACACCCACCTGGCCTATGGCCTCCTTGCCGCCGGGGTCTTTTACGGCAGGGCCCTGGAGAAGGAGGTGGAGAACCGCCGGGCGGTGGAGGAGGTCATCGACTTCATGGAGCTGGAGCCCTACCGCAAGGCCCTGGTGGGGAACCTCCCCTACGGGGTGAGGAAGCGGGTGGAGGTGGCCCGGGCCCTGGCCCTTTCCCCCAAGCTCCTCCTCCTGGACGAGCCCATGGCGGGGATGACCCTGGAGGAGAAGGAGGACATGGTGCGCTTCATCCTGGAGATCCGGGCCCGGGGCACCACGGTCATCCTCATTGAGCACGACCTGGGGGTGGTCATGGACATCTCCGACCGGGTCTACGTCCTGGACTTCGGCCAGGTCATCGCCGAAGGCCGGCCCGAGGAGGTGGCGAGGAACCCCAGGGTGCAGGAGGCCTACCTGGGGGTGGAGGCGTGAAGGCCTTAAGACCCTCCTACGAGATGAAGCGCTACACCCTGCCCCAGCTCCTCAGGCTCCGAGCGGAGCACGAGGGGGACCGGGTGGCCTTAAGGGAGAAGGACTACGGCATCTGGAACGAGGTCACCTACGCCCAGTATTACGAGAAGGTCCTCCTCTTCGCCCACGGCCTCCTCTCCTTGGGCTTCGGGCCGGGGGAAAGGCTCGCCGTCATTGCCGACAACATTCCCGAGTGGCTCTACGCGGAGCTTGGGGCCCAGGCGGTGCGGGGCATCAGCGTGGGGGTCTACCAGAGTAGCCTCCCCCCCGAGATCGCCTACATGCTCCAGTACACGGGGGCCAGCGTGGTCCTCGCCGAGGACCAGGAGCAGGTGGACAAGCTCTACGAGATCCGGAAGGAGATCCCCCACGTGCGCCACGTGATCTACGAGGACGAGAAGGGGATGCGGGGCTACAAGGACCCCTGGCTCCTCTCCTTCACCGAGGTCCTGGAGCGGGGGCGGGAGCACCGGAGGAAGCACCCGGACGCCGTGGAGAAGCTGCTCCTCGAGGCCACCCCCGAGGAGGTCTGCCACCTCTCCTCCACCTCCGGCACCACGGGCAGGCCCAAGGCGGCCATGCTCCGCCACCGCAACCTGATCCACATGGGGGTGGCCCTGCAGGAGGTGGACCCCCTCCTGCCCACGGACGACTACCTTTCCTTCCTGCCCCTGGCCTGGATCGGGGAGCAGATGATGTCCGTGGCCATGGCCCTCACCGGGGGGTTCGCCGTGAACTTCCCCGAGGCGGTGGAGACCGCCATGCAGGACCTGAAGGAGATCGGCCCCCACGTGATGTTCAGCCCCCCCCGGGTCTGGGAAAGCATCCAGAGCCAGATCTGGGTGCGGATCTTGGAAAGCTACGCCTTCAACCGCTTCGTCTACGAGAGGCTCCTTAGGGTGGGCTACCGGGCGGCGGAGTACCGCATGCGGGGAAGGCCCATGCCCTTAGGCTCCGCCTCGCTACTGGCTCTCCGACCAGGTCCTCTTCAAGCCCTTAAGGGACCAGCTCGGCTTCCTCCGCCTCCGGCGGGCCTACACAGGGGGCGCCGCCTTGGGGCCCGATGTCTTCCGCTTCTTCCACGCCATCGGCGTGAACCTCAAGCAGATCTACGGCCAGACGGAGATCATCGGCATCGCCTTCGTTCACCGGGATGGGGACGTGCGCCACGACACCGTGGGCCTGCCCATCCCCGGCACCGAGGTGAGGATCAGCGAGGAGGGGGAGATCCTCCTCCGCTCCGACGCGGTCTCCGCCGGGTACTGGGAAAGGCCCGAGGCCACCGCCGAGACCTTCCGGGACGGCTGGCTCCACACCGGGGACGCGGGCTACCTCACGGAGGACGGGCATCTGGTGGTCATCGACCGCCTCTCCGACGTGATGCGCACCGAGAGGGGCACCGCCTTCAGCCCCCAGTTCGTGGAGAACAAGCTCAAGTTCTCCCCCTACATCAAGGAGGCCGTGGTCTTCGGGGACCGGAAGCCCTATCTGGCCGCCTTCCTCAACATAGACCCCCAGACCGTGGGCAAGTGGGCCGAGGACCGGGGCCTGGCCTACACCACCTACCTGGACCTCTCCCTGAAGCCCGAGGTGGCCGAGCTCATCCGCAAGGAGGTGGAGAGGGTGAACGCCGAGCTTCCCGAGGAGCTCCGCATCCGGCGCTTCGTCCTCCTCTATAAGCTTCTGGACGCCGACGACGAGGAGCTCACCCGCACGGGCAAGGTGCGGCGGGGGCACATCGCCAAAAAGTACGCCTCCTTGGTGGAGGCCCTCTACTCGGGGGCCAAGGAGGTGGAGGTGGAGGCGGAGTACCGCTACCAGGACGGCACCGTCCAGCGGGTGCGGGCCGGGGTGCCGGTGTGGGACCTGGAAGAGGGGGTGCTGGCGTGAGCTTCTTCCTACAGCTTTTCTTCTCCGGGGTGGTCCTGGGGCTGGTCTACGCCCTCGCCGCCTTGGGGTTTGTCCTCATCTACAAGGCGAGCCGGGTGGTGAACTTCGCCCAGGGGCAGTTCATCGCCATCGGGGCCTTTTTGGCCTACTGGGCCATGACGGCCCTGGGCGCCCCCTTTTTGCTGGCGGCGGCCTTGGCCCTGGCCTTGACCGCCCTCTTGGGCTTCGGGGTGGAGCGGGTGTTCCTGAAGCGCATGGTGGGGCAGCCCATCATCTCCGTCATCATGGCCACCATTGGCCTGGCCTCCTTGCTGGACGGGCTCATCCACCTCACCCCCTTCGGGGCGGGGAACTTCAGCTACCCCAGCTTCCTCCCCGCAGGGGGGGTGAGCCTTCTTGGGGTGCAGGTTTCCTACGCCCAGCTTCTGGCCATGGCCTTTACCCTGGGCTTTCTTGCCCTCTTCACCTGGTTCTTCCAGCGCTCTACCTTGGGCATCGCCATGCGCTCGGTGGCCGATGACCAGATGGCGGCCATGAGCTCGGGGTTTCCGTGGAGCGGGTCTTCGCCTTGGCCTGGGCGGCCGCCGGGCTCACGGCGGCGGCGGGCGGGGATGGTGG
>BBBN01000201.1 GCA_001311585.1 Thermus sp. JCM 17653 | reverse complement strand
GGCCCCCTCTCCCAGCCAGCGGGCGAACTGGGCCGGGGTGAGGCGGCCCGGGTGGGGGAGGCCGCCCAGGATGGGCATCCCGTCCCGGTTGAGCCGCTTCATCTCCTTGAAGTAGGTGGGGGCCTCGGGCTGTCCCTGGAGGAGGGCCTTCACGAAGCCTTCCTCGTCGTCTTGCTCCAGGTACTCCGCCCACCAGGCGTGGCGGCGCTCGTAGCCCACGGTGGTGGCGGGAAGGGCCCCCAAGGCCTTGCCGCAGGCCGAGCCCGCCCCGTGGCCGGGCCAGACCTGGACGTGGTCGGGAAGGGTCAGGAACTTCTCCTTGAGGCTACGGAACATCCGCCTGGCCCCCGGGATGGCCGTGCCCTTGATCCCCGCCGCCTCCTCCAGGAGGTCGGGCCGGCCCACGTCCCCCACGAAGACGAAGTCCCCGGTGAGGAAAAGAAGGGGCTCGTCCGTTACCGCCCCGTCCGAAACCAGGAAGGAGAGGTGCTCGGGGGTGTGCCCCGGGGTGTGGACTGCCCGCACGCGGATGTTCCCCACCTTGAACTCGTCCCCATCCTTGAGGAGGACGTGGGAGAAGCCTTCCAGGCCCTTGTACTTCCAGTTCTCGTCCCCCTCGTCGGAGAGGTACAGGGTGGCCCCCGTGGCCTTGGCCAGCTCCCGGGCCCCCGAGAGGTAGTCGGCGTGGATGTGGGTCTCGGCGATGGCGGTGATGCGCAGGCCCAAGGACTGGGCGAGCTCCAAGTACACGTCCACGTCCCGCCTGGGGTCCACCACCAAGGCCTCCCCGGTGGCGGCGCAGCAGGAGGTAGCTCATCTGGGCGAGCCTTCTTCGTAGATCTGGCGAAAGACCATAGCTTACCTCCCTGGATGGGACCTTTGTCCCTACGACGCCAATATACCCCATGGGGGTACTGGGTGTCAACCGCCCTGAAGCTTCCCAGCCCCCTGTACGTTCGCGGCCACCCCTGCTATAGTGTTTGAAGGACCTACTACGGGGGTATCCGGGAGGAAACATGGCGCTACTGGGACCCAAGGAACAGGAGATCGTGCGGGAAAGGCTTTCCAACCTCACCCGGGACGTGGAGCTGGTGCTCTTCACCGACACCTCCACCCTCATCGCCCCGGGGAAGGAGCCCTGCCTGTACTGCAAGGAGACGAAGCAGCTTCTGGAGGAGCTTTCCGCCCTTTCCGACAAGCTCCACCTGGTGGTCTACGACCTGGCCACCCTCGAGGGGCAGGAGAAGGCCGAGGCCTACAAGGTGGAGGCCGCCCCCACCCTCATCCTCAGGGAGAAGGGCTCGGAGGCCATCAACCTCCGCTACCGGGGCATCCCCGCGGGCTACGAGTTCGCAAGCCTCCTCGAGGACATCGAGATGCTGGGCCGGGACGGCCACGGCTTGCCCGAGAACGTGGTCCAGGAGCTCAACAGCCTTCCCGAGGAAGTGGTCCTCCAGGTCTTCGTCACCCCCACCTGCCCCTACTGCCCGCAGGCGGTGCGCACCGCCCACCGCATGGCCTACGCCTCCCCTAAGGTGTGGGGCGAGATGGTGGAGGCCAACGAGTTCCCCGAGCTTTCCAACCGCTACCACATCCACGGCGTGCCGGACACCGTCATCAACCACGGCAAGGAGCGCCTTCTCGGGGCCCAGCCCCTCTCCCAGTTCCTCCAGGCCATCCGCAAGGCCGTGGGGGTGAAGGCCTAGCATGACCCGCCGCGCCCTTCTTGGCCTCAAGGTAGCCTCGCTGATCCTCGCCTTGCCCCTGGTCCTCGCCGCCTGCGGGCCCAAGGGGAGCTACAAAAACGTGGCCCCGGAGGAGCTTTACCGGGCCTTGGGGTCGGGGGCGGTGGTGGTGGACGTGAGGACCCCGGAGGAGTTCGCCCAAGGGCACGTGCCCGGGGCGGTGAACCTGCCGGTGGAAGCCATCGCCCAGTGGGCCGATACCCTGCCCAAGGACCGCCCCGTCTACCTCTACTGCCGTAGCGGCAACCGCAGCCAAAAGGCGGCGGAGTACCTGAAGGGGAAGGGGTACGCCAACCTCTACAACGTGGAGGGCGGGGTGCTGGCCATAGAGCGGGCGGGGTATTCCTTGGTCCGGTGATGGACGCCCTTCAGGTGGGGCCCTTTGCCCTGCCCTGGGTCCGGGTGCAGGTGGCCCTGGTCCTCCTCGTGCTGGTGGGGGTGGCGGAGGTCCTTTCCCGCCGGGTGGACCGAAGGCTTTCCTCCTGGGCCCAGGGGGCCGTCCTGGTGGGGCTTTTGGGGGCCAGGCTCGGCTTCGTGCTGGAGAACGCTTCCGTCTACGCCAGGGACCCCCTTTCGGCCCTCTACGTCTGGCAGGGGGGGTTTGACCCCTGGTGGGGTATCCTGGCAGCAGGGGGGTATACGCTCATGGCCTTGCCCAGACACCTTTGGCGGTACGCCCTGGGGGTAACCCTGGCGGCCGGGCTCTTGGCGGGCCTCCTTTTTACCCGGCAGGGGAGGGTGGAGGAGGGGCGCCTTCCCGCCCTGACCCTCGCCACCCTCGGGGGGACGGAGGTCAACCTGGAAAGCTTCCGGGGAAAGCCCGTGGTCCTCAACGCCTGGGCCACCTGGTGCCCGCCCTGCCGCAGGGAGCTTCCCATGATGATGCGCCTTGCCCAGGAGAACCCCGGGTCCATTTCCTCTTCGTGAGCCAGGGGGAAGGCCCCTTGGCGGTGCGGCAGTTCCTGCAGGAGGGGGGCCTCGAGGCCCAGTGGGTCCTCTTGGACCCTGAGACCCGCCTCTCCCAGACCCTGGGCATCCAGGGGCTTCCCACCACTTTCTTCTTTGACCGGGAGGGGAGGCTGGTGGCCCGGCACCTGGGGGAGCTCTCCGAGGCCCTCCTTCTGGGCTACCTCCGGGTCCTCCGCTAGGGGCCGGCGGAAAGCAGGGTTTCCTTTCCCTCCACCACGGTCTTCAGGTGGACGGGCCTTCCCCAGAGGCGGTGGAGGTTTTCCAGCACCGCCTGGGTCCTTTTGAGGTCCAACCCCACCCCCTCGTAAGCGTGGAGGAGGAGGAGTTCCCCGCGGTTTTGGTAGTTGGCGTCCACAAGCTCCACGATGGGGTAGCCCAGGTTGGTGAGGCGGAAAAGGAGGGCCCTCTTGGCTTCTTCAAAGCGGGGCAGGTCCTCGGGGGAGAGGAGGCCGCGCCTCAGGGCGAACTCCGGGGTGAGGAACTCCTCCAGGAAGTTTAGGTCGGTGTAGACCGTGCGCACCCGGAAGAGCTTTTTCCTCCCTTCCCCCGTGGGCCTCTCGTAGCGGAGCCTTTCCCCCAGGGGCAGGGCCTCGTACTCGGGGCCAAAGCGCCCCTTGTCCCAGCGCTCCTCCACCTCCTGAAGGAGGTGGTAGCCCAAGCGGTAGGGGTTCAGGCCGTGGGGGGCGAGGAGGCTTGCTTGCATCTCGGCGAACTCCAGGGCCTCCTCGGGGGTGAGGAGGGGAAGGAGGAGTTTCGTGTGCCAGTAGGTGGCCCAGCCCTCGTTCAGGATCTTGGTGGCCCCCTGGGGGGCGAAGTAGAGGCTCTCTTCCCGGACGATCTCCAGGATGCCCTTCTGCCAGGGGGCGAGGGGGGCGTGGCGGGCCAGAAAGCCAGGATGTCCCGGGTGGG
>BBBN01000200.1 GCA_001311585.1 Thermus sp. JCM 17653 | reverse complement strand
CGGGACGGAGGCGGGCTTCGCCCCGCCCGGGGGGGAGAGCGTGCGGGAGGCCTGGGAGCGGGGGAGACGGGCGGTAAAGGCCCTCCTCGGGAAGCACCGGGGCCAGGCCATCCTCGTGGTAGGGAACTGCACCCTGAACCGGGCCGCCCTAAGCCTCGCCCTTCCCCTTCCCCCCGAGGAGGGCCTGAGGCTGGAGCAGGACTACGCCAGGCTCTCCGTGGTGGACTTCTACGGGGAGGAGGGGGTAGTGAAGGCCCTCAACCTGGCCCCATGCCCCTAGGGAAGGGGTAAACTAAGGGCATGATCCGGCCCGTGGCCAGAAAGGACCTGCCGGGGCTTTTAGCGCTCCTCCGCCACATGGACCAAAGCCCCGAACGGGGGGTCCTGGCCCCGGAGGCCCGGGACCTCGAGGGCCTGGCCGAGGAGCTGGAAGACGGCCTGGTCCTGGTACAAGACGGGGAGGTAACGGGGTACGTGGGCCTCTACCCCTTCTGGGACGGGGCGGCCCTGGAAGGCCCCTTGGCCTACCGGAGGGAGGACCTCCCCTCCCTCCTCAAAGCCGCCGAGGAGCGGGCCCAAGGGCTTGGGGTGGAGAGGCTCTACGCCTTTCCCCGCGAGGAAAACCAAACCCTCCGGGAGGTCCTGGAGGCGGCCGGGTACGACCTCCTCCACCTCACCTACTTCTTCGTGAAAAACCCCCAGGGCCTGGACTACCCCACCCCCGAGGGGTGCGGATCCAAAGGGGCTTCCCGGGCCCCGAGGTCTACCGGGAGCTCTACCGGGAAAGCGAGGAGGGTTGGGCCCTGAGGCTCAAGTGGACGGACGAGGAGCTTGAGGAGCACTTCCAAAACCCGGCCGTGCACCTCCTGGTGGCCTACCGGGAGATAGGCCCGTGGGGATGGCCGAGGTGGAGCTGGAGGGGCGGGAGGCGAGCGTGGCCTACATCGGGGTCATTCCCGAGGCCCGGGGTCAGGGCATCGGCCGCGCCCTCCTTTCCGAGGCCGCCAAGCTCGCCAAGAAGAAGGGGGCGACCCTCTTCCGGGTGCGGGCCCACGACCACGAGAAGGGGGCCCTGGAGCTTTACCGCAACCTGGGCTTTAGCTCGAGGAGGCGGTGGCCACCTACGCCAAGGAGCTCAGGGCCAGGCGGTAGGTGGCGGCGTGGGCCTCCACGGTGAGGCGGGGGTCGCGGTTGTACCCCCCGCCCATCACCACCACGAGGGGCGCCCCGAGGGCCTTGACAAAGCGGAAGACCCTTTCGTCCCGCCTTCTAACCCCTTCCGGGCTTAGGGCGAGGCGGCCGAAGCGGTCCCCCTTCAGGACGTCCACCCCGGCGTTGTAGAAGACGAGGTGGGGCCGGAAGCCCTTGGCCCGCTCCAGGGCCTCCTCCAAGGCCCAGAGGTAGGCCTCGTCCCCCGTCCCATCGGGGAGGCCCACGTCCAGGTCGCTCCTTTCCTTCTTCAGGGGGTAGTTCCGCTCCCCGTGGAGGGAGAGGGTGAAGACGGAAGGGTCCTCCCGGAAGAAGACCGCCGTGCCGTTCCCCTGGTGGGCGTCCAGGTCCACCACCAAGACCCGGCCCGAAAACCCCTCCTTGGCCCGGAGCCAATGGACGGCCACGGCCACGTCGTTGAAGAGGCTGTACCCCTCGGCCCGGCCGGGGAAGGCGTGGTGGGTGCCCCCGGCGAGGTTGAGGCCTAAGCCCCTCTCCAAGGCGTCCACCGCGGCCAGGGTCCCCCCGGCGGCGTGGAGGGCCCGCCGCAGGAGGGGCTGGCTGAAGGGGAGGCCAAGCCTCAAGGACTCCTCCCGGGTAAGCCCCTCCCCAAAGAGCTTCTCCAGGTAAGGGGCCTCGTGGGCCAGGAAGAGGGCCTCCCGGGGCACCTCGGGGCGGGGAGGACGGGAAGGAGCCCCTTTAGGGCCTCCGCCACGCCCCCGTACTTGTAGAGGGGGAAGGGGTGGCCCTCGGGCAGGGGCAGGGAGAGGTGGGCCGTGGTGTACGCCCGCACGCCCCTATCCTCACACCTTTCTGCCAGATGAGGGTGGTCCACGCCCTCATCGCCCTCCGAGCTGGCGGTAGGCCTCGTAGGCCGCCACCCCCACGGCCACCGCCAGGTTCAGGGAGCGCACCGGCCCCGGCATGGGGATCCTTAGGGTGGGAAACCGGATGAGGACCTCCTCGGGAAGCCCCCGGGTCTCGGGGCCGAAGAGGAGGTAGTCCCCCTCCTGGAACCGGGCCTCGTAGAGGGAGGCTTCCCCCCGGGCGCTGAAGGCCCACACCCTCGCCCCCCTAGGCAGGGCCTCGAGGAAGGCCGCAAAGGAGTCGTGGAGCCTCAGGTCCACGTGGGGCCAGTAGTCCAGGCCCGCCCGCTTGAGCTTGGGGCTGGAGAGGAGAAAGCCCAGGGGGCGAACGAGGTGGAGGGGCCACCCCAAGGCGGCCGCGGTGCGGGCCACGTTCCCGGCGTTTTGCGGGATCTCCGGCTGGTAAAGGACGAGGTGGACCACGGCCTACCCCTTGCGCCGGTAGCGGGTGGCCGCCCCCCGGCCCACCCTTTCCACCCGGCCCTCCCGGATGAGGCGGTGGAGAAGGGCCAGAACCCCTCTTCGGGAAAGGCCCAGGGCCCCCTCCAGCTCCCGCCTGGGCCTGGGGCTTTCCAAAAGGCTTAGGGCCCTTTCGGCCAAGGGGTCTTTGCGGGCCAGGTGGTACCTGCCTCCCTCCTTGCGGAGAAGCCCCATGCGCTCCATGCGGGCGAGGACCCGCCTCGAGGCCTCCTCGGGAAGCTGCAGGGCGCGGGAAAGCTCCCCTAAGGTGGCCTCCCCCACCCGCCTCAGATGGGCCACGGCGATGAGGTGGTCTAGGCTGAAGGCCCCGAAGCGCTCCTGGGCCTCGGCCAGCTCCCGCACGAAGGCCTCGTCCAGCTCGGGGTTGTAGAGGACGAGGGTCAGGGCCTCGGGGAAGAGGCGGTACTCCGGGGGCTCCTTGCCGTACTTGAGGAGGAGGCGGTACATCTTGTCCACCCCGCTTCCCGCCCGCTCCACGTAGCCCAGGCGGTAGAGGGCCTCGGCCAGGCGGGGGTTCCGCCGTTTGGGGGGGTGGCGGAGGACGTTCTCCGGGGTGATCCCCGGGGGGAAGCCGCCGGGGTTGGAGACCTCGAGCCGGTCCCGGTGGTGGTGCACCTGGATGGCGTCCTGGCTCTGCCAGTCCCGGTGGACGAGGGCGTTGACCAGGGCCTCCCGGTAGACCTCCTGGTCGAAGTCCCAGACCTCGAGGCGGAAGAGCCCCACGGTGAGGTAACGCACCCGGTTGCGGGCCTGGATGAGGTCGCGAAGCCTCTCCAGGAGGGCGGGGATGGGCCGGAGGAGGTCCTCCCGGAAGCTGTACCCCTCCTCGGCCTCGTGGAAGTAGTAGCTCACCTCCGACTGGGGAAGAAGCCGCCTCAAGGCGAGGGACGTTCCCGCCAGGAGGAGGCCCGCCACCGTGGGGCGCTCCTCCCCTTCCACCCGCTCCAGGAGGCCCAGGGCGAAGAGGAGCTCCAGGTCCGGCAAGGCCGCCAGGTTGCTCCCCCGCTCTTCCAGGATGCGCCTTAAGCGCAGCACCTCCACCGGGTCCAGGTCGGAGAGGCTGGCCGCCGGCAGCACCTGGGCGGTGAAGTCGGGCTCCGGGCAGGGCCTGGCCCACCCTGAGCTCCGTGAGGCGCTTCCCGTCCC
>BBBN01000199.1 GCA_001311585.1 Thermus sp. JCM 17653 | reverse complement strand
CCCCCACCACGCCCCCGGGGTGGAGAAGACGGGGGAGACCAAGCCCTGGGAGTGGGGGGACCCCTTGGACCTGAACGTCCCCGAGACCCTGAAGAAGGCCGCGGCCAAGGGGCTGGAAAACCTCTCCCACGAGGACCTGGTGATGGACCTCGCCGAGTACACC
Organism: Thermus sp. JCM 17653; assembly: GCA_001311585.1. Taxonomy (GTDB): domain Bacteria; phylum Deinococcota; class Deinococci; order Deinococcales; family Thermaceae; genus Thermus. The sequence continues at coordinate 3,572 of BBBN01000199.1, read as the reverse complement.
GCCAGCATGAGCACCGTGGTCCTCCTGGACTGCTCCCACTCCATGATCCTCTACGGGGAAGACCGCTTCACCCCGGCGAAACGGGTGGCCCTCGCCCTCGCCCACCTCATCCGCACCCAGTACCCCGGGGACCGGGTGCGCTTTGTCCTCTTCCACGACACCGCCGAGGAGATCCCCCTGGCCAAGCTCCCCCTGGCCCAGGTGGGGCCCTACCACACCAACACCAAGGCGGGCCTGGAGCTCGCCCGGACCCTCCTCAAGAAGATGGGCGGGGAGATGAAGCAGATCATCCTCATCACCGACGGCAAGCCCTCGGCCTTAACCCTCCCGAGCGGGGAGATCTACAAAAACGCCTGGGGCCTGGACCCCCTGATCCTCGCCGAGACCCTTAAAGAGGCCACCCTGGCCAGGCGCGAGGGCATCCCCATCCACACCTTCATGCTGGCCCGGGAGCCCGAGCTTTTGGCCTTTGTGAAGAAGCTTTCCCAGATCACCCGGGGCAAGGCCTACCTCACGAGCCCCAGGAACATCGGCAGGTACCTCCTCCTGGACTTCCTCAACAAGAAGGTGCGGAGGAACTGATGGGCCCCTTGCGCCTCGCCCTTCTCCTGGAGCGCCTGAGGCACCCCAAGGCTTTCCCCAGGCCCCTCCCCGCCCTGGTGCGGGAGTACCGAGAGGTGCGCACGCCCCTCTCCCTGGACCTCCCCTACTACGCCGCCCGGAAAGAAGGGGGCTACGCCCTCGTCCCCTGGGACCGGTACATGGAGGCGGCGGAAAGGGCGCTGGAGGAAACGGCCCACCCCTAGCCCTTCTCTCACGTACCCCACCACGGCTTTCGCCGCGGGTGGGGCACCTAGGCGCCCGACTTGTGGACCCCTGTGCCCTCCGGGGCGAGGACGGCCGCCAGGAAGACCCAAAGGACCCCAAGGAGCAAAGCCCCGAGGGCGGCCAGGACCCCGTAGGCCAGGGGCCTCGGGGAGAGGGGCGTTTCGGGAAGGGTGGGGGGCAGGAGCACGCTCACGGCCAGGAAGCGCTCCAGGACCCCATCCTCCCGCAAAAGCCGCTCTAGCCTGTCCGCCTCGGCCTGGATCTGGGCCATCTGGTACCAAAGCTCGGCCCGCTTAAGGGCGAGGTAGGTGGCGGCGGGGTCTTGGGCCGGGCCACCGGGGGGGAAACCCCCTGGGCCTCGAGGTAGGGGGCAAGGGCCGGACTCCCGGCGGAGGACACCTTGGGGAGGGCGGCCTCGAGGCCCTTCCTCAGGGTCTCTAGGTTTTCCTTGGCCTTGGCGAGCTCAGCCTGGCCCAGGGCGCGGTACACCTCCCAGAGCCTCTCCCGCAGGAAGCGCTGGCTCTCCTTAAGGAGCCAGGCCGCCCGATCCTGCGCCTCCTCTGGCGTGGACCCAGCCACGCGAAAGGATAGGGTCTGGTCCCCGCCCTTCCACTCCAACCGGGCAAGCTGGCCCACCCGCCCCCCATCGGGGAACCTCCACTCCACGGCCGCGGTCCGGAGGGCCGCCGCCAAGGAAGCGAGGTGGGTTTGGGCTTGGGTTTGGGCTTGGGTTTGGGCTTGGGTTTGGGCTTGGGCTTGAGTTTGGGTTTGGCCCAAAAGCGTTTCCACCTTGGGGGCGGTTGCAGGTCCAGCCAGATCAGGGCCTGGGACTCGTAGCGGGGAGGCAAGAGGAGGCTTGCCCCGTAGACCAAAAGCCCCGCTCCAAGCGCCGCCAGAACGAGCCCGCGCAAGCTCCGCCGCAAATGGACGAAGAGGTCCAAAAGAGTGAGTTCTTGAGGCGCCATTCCCCATCCCTCCTACTTTGCCCGGAAGCCCGAGAGGACCACCCAGATCGTGCGAAGGAGGATCCGGAGGTCTAGGAAGAAGGAGAGGTGCTTGATGTAGTAGAGGTCGTAGCTCAGCTTCACCAGGGTCTCCTCCTTCCCCTCGGCGTAGCCTGGTGCACCTGGGCCCACCCCGTGAGGCCGGGACGCACCGTGTGCCTGAGGGCGTAAAGGGGGATCTCCCGGCGCGAGGCCTCGGCCAAGACCCTTTGCTCGGGCCGGGGGCCCACGAGGCTCATCTCCCCCTTGAGGACGTTAAAGAGCTGGGGAAGCTCGTCCAAGCGGTAGCGGCGGAGAAACCGGCCCAAGGGGGTGATCCGCCCCTCTTCCTCCCCGGCGTAAGCGCCTTCCCGAGGTTGCCCCCGCATGGTGCGGAACTTGTAGGCCTTGAAGGGCTTTCCCCCGAGCCCCACCCGCTCCTGGGCGAAAAGCACAGGCCTCCCCAGTTCCAGGTAGACGGCAAGGGCTATAAAGGACTCCATGAGCACGAATAGAGGAGAGAGGAGGAGGATGAAAAGGACCTCCAGGGGCCGCTTCAGGTGGCGGTACAGGCCCGGGTCCATCTCCGCCACGGCCAAAACGCCCTCGGACTCCTCCAGCAGTACCCGTCCCGTGAGGACCTCATACACCTTCCCCGCATGTAGGACAGGGAGTCCCTCGAGGGCCGCCCGCACGAGCAGAGGCAGGGCCTGTGGGGTCACCTGCCTTGGGTCCACCACCACCCCTTCCACTGTCCAGGCTCCCAAGGGGGAAGGCCCGGTGGGGGAAGAGCCAACGAGCCTCTCCGAGACCCCTCCTCGGAGGAGGGCAAGCCTCAGGGGCGGGGTTCTCTTGAGGTAGAGGAGGAGAAAGAGAAAGGCGAAGAGGGTAGCGAGGAGGAGGTAGCTCCTGGAGTAGTAGAGCCTCCCCATGCGAGAACCGCCAGGAGGAAGAGGGTGAAGAGTAGGAGGTTGAAGGCTGCGAGGCTCAGGGCTTCCTGCCCGTGGTAGCGGGCCATCCTCTCCGTCAGGAGAAAGGCGAAAAGGTGAGCCGCGGCGGTGAGGGCGAGGAGGAGCCACGTCTCCCCTCCCCTTGGCAGGAGGGGGAAGAGGAGAAGGAGGGCGAGGAGGGCGGGTAAGGGAGCGAGGAAAAGGGGCCAGGGGGAACGGGCCTTACCCAGGGAGGGGTGAGCGGGGAGAGTGACTTCTAAAACCTCCATACCTCCATAGAGTTATGCTACCGGAGAGCCCCCTCGTACCAACACATCCTCGTAGACCCTCCAGGTCTCCTGGAGCATCCTCTCCAGGGTGAAGGCCTCCTCGTACCGCCTCCTGCCCGCTTCCCCCAACCGGGCCCGGAGGTCCGGGGAGAGGAGAAGGGTCCTCAGCCTCGCCTTTAGGGCTTCCTCGTCCCCCCGGGGCACCAGAAACCCCCGTCTTCCCCCTCCACCACCGCCTCCCCCACCCCGCCCACGTCCGTGGCCACCACGGGAAGCCCAGCCCGCATGGCCTCGAGTACGGAAAGGGGAAGGCCCTCCCAGTTCGTGGCCAGGACGAAGACCTGGGCCTCCGCCAGAACCCGGTCCGCGTCCAGCCGCCTTCCCAGGAAGCGGACCCGCTCCCCAAGCCCCAGGGCCTCGGCTAGGGCCTTAGCTTGGGGAAGGAGGGGCCCTTCCCCCACCAGGTCCAGGCTCCAGGAAAGCTCCTTTAGGCCCGCAAGCCCGGAGGAGGAGGGCGTGGTCCTTGGGAGGGGCGAAGCGGG
>BBBN01000198.1 GCA_001311585.1 Thermus sp. JCM 17653 | reverse complement strand
GGGTGGGGCGCTCCGCCGCCCGGAGGGGCCTCGCCTCCTCGTCCAGGAGGAGGACCTTCACCGCGGTGGTGCCCACGTCCACGCCCAGGACCACGCCTACCCCCTAAATCTCCGAACGATTTCCATAAAGCTTCGGGCCCGGTCAGGGTCCACCTCGTTCCAGGTGACCCCGTCCCGTTTGAGGGCCGTGCCCACGATGACCCCGTCCGCCACCTCCAGGATCTCGGCCACCGTCTCGTGGCGCACCCCGGTGTTGGCGAGGACGGGGACCTGGGGTAGGGCTTCCTTCACCGCCCGGAGGTGCTCCAGGGCCACCCCCTCCCCCGTCATGGGACCCGAGACCAAGACGCGTCCGCCAGGCTGGAGAAGACGGCGCTTTTTGCCCGCTCGGGAAGGGGCCTCCCGTCCAGGGGGAGGCGAACTCGGCGGAGACGTTGTAGAGGAGGAAGAGGTCGTCCCGCAGAAGGCGCTTCCGGTAGCGCAGGGCCTCGGCCGCCCTCCCTTCCCAAAGCCCCATGTCCGAGCCGTAAAGCCCGGTGAAGATCTCCCGGGCGAACCGGGCCCCGGTGGCCGCCGCCAGGGCCATGGTGGCCAGGGGGTCCCAGAGGACGTCCACCCGAAGCACCCGGAGGAGGGGCTTAAGCTGCCCGATGACGTAGGCCATGGCGGCCACGCTGGCCCGGTCCACGGAAAGCTCGTAGGGGCGGTCGTTCTCGTTGCCGAACATCACCGCCTCCACCCCGGCCTCCTGCAGGGCCAGGAGGTCCTTTCGGGCCGCCTCCACGATGGCCTCCAGGTCCCCGTCGTAAAGGGGGGTCCCCGGGAGGGCCTTCAGGTGCACCATGGCGATGACAGGCTTCCTGCCGAAAAGGGCCTCAAAACGCTCCATCCACCACCTCCACCCTCACCCGCTCCCGGAGGCGGGCTCCTTCAGGTCGTGATCACCAGGTCCAGGGCCCCCAGGGGGGCCACGAAGGCCGGGGCCCTCTTCCCCCATTTGCTCCCGTCGGTGAGGAGGACGGTCTTTCGGCTCACCTCCATGGCCTTCCGCTTGACCGCCGCCTCCTCAAAGGTGTGGTTGGTGACCCCTTCCAGGTCAAAGGCGTCCGCCCCCAAGAAGAAAAGGTCGGCCCGCACCCGGGCCAAAAGCTCCTCTGCCCAGGAGCCCACCAGGCTGAAGAAACCGTTGCGCACGCTTCCCCCAGGCAAGAGGACCTCCGTCCGCCCTTGGGCCAGGGCCTGGGCCACGGGGAGGTCCAGGGCCACCGCCCGGATGGGCCTCCCCGCCAGGAGACGGGCCAGGGCCAAGGCGGTGGTCCCCGAGTCCAGGACACGGTGGCCCCATCGGGCACCAGAAGGGCCGCCCTCTTGGCGATGGCCTCCTTGGCCCTCTGGTTCCGCTGGAGCTTCTCGGCGTAAGGGGGTTCGGCTTCCGGAAGCAGGGCCCCCCCGTGTTCCCGCCGGAGGAGGCCCCTCTGGGCCAAAAGGGCCAGGTCCCGGCGCACCGTGGCCTCGGAAACCCCCAGGTGCTCCGCAAGCTCCCGGGTGCTGAGGGCCCCGTGGTTCCTAAGGAGGGCGAGAAGCCGATCCCTTCGCTCGGCCGCCAGAGGCATGGTTGCTCATATTTAAGCGATTTTGAGCGAAGTTGTCAAGGGCCGGCCTCAGGGGTAGAATCCCTCCATGCGCCTTATCGGCGTGGCCACCCAGCGCAAGACCCTCGAGGCCGATCCTCCTTTGGCCTCTGGGAGGCCTACCTCGAGGCCCTAACCTCCCAGGGCCTGGCCTACGTCCTGATTCCCCCTCAGCCCGAAACCGCCCTAGAGAGGCTTCTTCGGCACCTGGACGGAATCCTCCTGCCGGGAGGCGGGGACGTGGACCCCGCCCTCTACGGGGAGGAGCCCCTCCCCGAGCTTGGGGAGGTGGACCCGAAGCGGGACGGCCTCGAGGTCTTCCTGGCCCGCTACGCCGCGGAAAGAGGGCTTCCCCTCCTCGGGGTGTGCCGGGGAATCCAGGTCCTCAACGTGGCCCTGGGAGGAAGCCTCCACCAGGACCTAGACCGGGCGGGCTTTTCCCTGCAACACTACCAGAAAAGCCCCCCCGCCTGGGGAGCCCTTGGGCATGGGGTAGAGCTCGTGGGGGAAAGCCCCTTGGGCCACCTATTTCCCCCCCGCTTCCGGGTCAACTCCTACCACCACCAGGGCCTGAAGGCCCTGGGAAGGGGCCTTAGGCCGCGGCCCTGGCCAAAGACGGCCTGGTGGAGGCCGTGGTCCTGGAGGACCACCCCCTCTACCTGGGGGTGCAGTGGCATCCGGAGCTTCTGGTGGCCCACTGGCCCCTCTTCGGCCTCTTCAAGACGGTCTAGCCTTCCTCCGCCCACAGGGCCTCCAGGGGCTCCCTCCTCCGCAGGACCTCCCACCCTTCCCCTGTCCAGAGGAGCTCCAGGGGCCGGGGGGTATCCAGGTAGGTGAGGGCCATGCTGGAACCGTAGGCCCCGGCCTCGAGGACCGCCAGGGCGTCCCCCTCCTTGGGCCTGGGCAGGCGCACCCCCCGGGCGAGCACGTCCCCTGCCTCGCAGGCGGGGCCCGCCAGGTCGTAGACCTCCTCTTCCCCACCCTCGTAAAGGGGCAGGACGGGGTGAACCGCCCCGTAGAGGGCAGGGCGGAGGAGGCTGGTCATCCCCGCCTCCAGGAGGAGGTAGTTTCGCCGGGTGCGCTTCCGGCCCACCACCCGGGCCACCAACACCCCGGCCTCGGCCACCAGGTAGCGGCCGGGCTCCAGGAAGACCTCCGCCCCGTAAAGCCCGGCCAGGGCCTCCACGGGCTCCCGTAGGGCCTCGAGGTCCAGCCCAAGCCCAAACCCGCCCCCGAGGTCCAGAACCTCCATGGGGCCTACCCTGGGGAAGAGCGCCTCCAGCACCCGGTACCCCGCGAGAAAGTCCCCGGGGTCCTCCAGCTTGGAGCCCAGGTGCAGGTGGAGGCCGAGTACCCTGAGGCCCCGTTCTCGGGCGAGGGCAACCAACCCCGGCACCTCCTCCGGCAGAACCCCGAACTGGCTCTCCCCCCTCCCCGTGGCCAGGTGGGGGTGGGTGGCCACGGGAAGGTCGGGGTTTACCCGGAGAAGGACCCTGGCCCCCGGAAGGAGGCGGGCCACCCGCAGGAGGTCCTCCTCCGAGTCCAGGACCACCCAGGGAGGCCGCTCCTTCAGGGCCCAAAGGGCCTCCTCTGTCTTCACGGGGCCGTTCCACAGGACCTCCTCGGGGGAAAAGCCCGCCCGGTAGGCCCTCTGGACCTCCCCTAAGGAGACCGCCTCGGCCCCGAAGCCCAGGGCGCGCAGGCGGCGGAGGAGGCCCAGGCGGGGGTTGGCCTTCAGGGCGTAGAAGAGGCGGGCTTTGGGAAAGGCTCGCCTGAGCCTCTCCACTTGCTCCCGGATCCGGCCCCAGTCGTAGGCGTAAAAGGGAGTGGGGTAAAGGGCAAGGGCTTCCTTTAAAGCTCGGAGAAAACCAGGGTTGAGGGTAGGCACGGCACACCCCTTTCGCAGGCTCAACGTCCCCTAGGTCCAGCACGTCCCGGAGCCCGTCCCCCAGGAGGTTGAAGGCCAAGACGGTGAGGAGGATGGCCACCGCCGGGGCCGTGGCCGCCCAGGGGGCCTCGGCCATGTAGTTGCGGGTCTCGGCCACCATGGCCCCCCACTCCGGGGTGGGGGGCTGGGCCCCGAAGCCGATAAAGG
>BBBN01000197.1 GCA_001311585.1 Thermus sp. JCM 17653 | reverse complement strand
CCCTCAAGCGGGACCTGGCCCGGGCCTACGGCGCCCTCCCCGAGGCCTTCCACGACCTGGACCGCCTGGAGCTTTTGGGGCAGGAGCTTCTCGCCATCACCCTCCTGGCCCCGGCGCGCCCATAAAGGAGGAAGCCCCATGAACTTCCACGCCATCCGCGTATCCGGCGGTATCCTCACCGAGGAGTTCCTCAAGACCCTCACCGAGCCCGAGGCCCTGAAGGAGCTGGGCCTCTCCCCCGAGGAGGTGCGGGACCGCTTCTACGCCCTCCTCGGCCTCTACGAGCGGGTGGGCTCCCTCTTCGCCCTTACCGACACCTCCAAGGCCCGGGAGGCCTGGCTCCTCCCCTTCTTCCGGGCCCTGGGGTGGAACCCCGCCTACAACCGCGGCCACCTCCAGGTGGCGGACCAGGCCTTTCCCATCAGCCACCGGGGCTTCCCCGAGGAAAGCGCCCCGCCCCTCCACCTGGTGGCCGCCGAGCCCGACCTCCGTCCAAGCCGCCGCGAGAAGAGCCCCCAGGCCCTCCTCCAGGCCTACCTGAACCTGCACCCCGAGCACGACTGGGGCATCCTGGCGGCTCCCTGGGAGGTGCGGCTTCTCCGCAAGTACTACCACGTCTCCGTCCCGGGCTACGTGGCCTTCAACCTGGTGGAGCTCTTTGAGGCCCCCAGGGACCAGGGGCTCAAGGAGTTCCAGGCCCTCCTTCTCCTCCTCTCCCCTAGCCGCTTCCAGAAGGGCAAGGACGGCAAGACCCCCCTGGACCGCTACTACGAGAGGGCCCGGGAAACCGGGATCCGCGCCCGGGACGCCCTGAGGAAGGGGGTGGTGGAGGCCCTCGAGGCCCTGGGGAACGCCTTCCTCACGGATAGCCTCCGGGAAGAGCTCAAGGACCCCGAGAAGCTTAGGGCCTACCACCGGGAGCTTCTCCTTTTGGTCTACCGCCTTCTCTTCCTCCTCTACGCCGAAAGCCGGGGCCTCCTCCCCCATGGGGGGGAGCTTTCCTGGGTCTACGAGCGGGAGTACAGCGTGAGCGCCCTAAGGGAACGGGCCGCCCGCCAGGACCCCTTGGGCGGTCACGCGGGAGCGTATCTTGAAGACCGCCACACCGACCTCTGGGAAAAGCTCCTCCTCACCTTCGGGCTCGTCTACCGGGGGGACAAGCGCCTGGGCGTGCCCGCCCTAAACGGCGAGCTCTTCGCCCCGGAGGGGCTTCCCCTCCTCACGGGCGGGGTTTTGGACCCCGGGGAGAGGGCCCGCCACCCTGACCTCCCCCGGCCCAAGAACAGCGAGCTCCTCCGGGCCGCCCGCCTCCTCACCCACGTGGAGCGGGAAGGCGCCTTGGAGCGCATCAACTACAAAGACCTCGAGGTGGAGGAAATCGGCCACGTCTACGAGGGCATCCTGGCCCTGGCCCCCCGCCTGGCGGAGGGGCGGTACACCCTGGAAAGCCACCTTTTGGAGCGCAAGTCCTCGGGGAGCTACTACACCCCGCGCGAGCTTGTCCAGCTCGTGCTCCAAGAAAGCCTCGTCCCCGTGGTGGAGGCCCGCCTGAAGGCGGCGGGGGAGGACCCGAAGGCCCAGGAGGAAGCCCTCCTTTCCCTCAAGGTGGTGGACCCGGCCATGGGAAGCGGGGCCTTCCTCATCTCGGCCCTGGAGTACCTGGCGGAGAAGCTCTTGGAGGTGCGGGGCCAGGGGAAGGACGACCCGGAGGCCCTCTATGAGGCCCGCCACCTGGTGGCCTCCCGGTGCCTCTACGGGGTGGACCTGAACCCCATGGCGGTGGAGCTCGCCAAGCTTTCCCTCTGGATCGCCTCCGCCGCCAAGGGTAAGCCCCTCTCCTTCCTGGACCACCACCTGAAGGTGGGAAACTCCCTGGTGGGGGCCCCGGAGGACTTCCTGGAGCGGGGCATCCCCAAGGAGGCCTACGACCGGGAGGGGGTGCCCAAGGAGGTGCGCAAGGGGCTCTCCTTCGGCCCCGGGGCGGGAAGCCTCCTCTTCCCCCTGCCCGCGCCCCCCTTCATGGACTTTGAGGAGAAAACCGCCGCCGAGGTGGAGGAGAAGCGCAGGCGCTACCGGGCCTGGCGGGAAAGCGAGGAGGTGCGGAAGCGGGAGCTTTTGGCCGACTACTGGACCGCCGCCTTCTTCCTCCGGCCTGCCCCAGGGGTGCGCCTGCCGGACGCCCAGGGCCTCAACTGGCTCGCCCAGCAAAGCCGGGCCTCCCTCGCCCAGTGGGAGGGAAGCTCCTACCTCTCCCCGCCCACCCACCACGCCCTGGAGGCCGCCAAGGGCCGCCACCGCTTCTTCCACTGGTGGCTGGAGTTTCCGGAGGTCTTCCAGAAGGGCGGGTTTGACGTGGTGCTGGGGAACCCGCCGTGGGAGGTTTTGGAGCCCAAGGAAGAGGAGTTCTTCCGGGAAAGGGCTCCGGAGATAGCCGCCCTTAGCGGAAATAAACGGAAGAACCGCATCGCTAACCTTGCCGAGGAAGCCCCGGCCCTTTACCAGGACTGGATGGACCACGTAGCGACAATCGCTAGCGTGGTCAACTTCGCTCGCTCCTCGGGGCGCTTTCCCCTGATGGCCAAGGGCGATGCCAACACCTACCGCTACTTCGCCGAGCTCGCCCGCGCCTTCTCCGCCCCGGGGGCCGGGCGGGGCTCATCGTGCCCACAGGCATCGCCACCGACGACTCCAACAAGGAGTTCTTCGCTGACGTGGTGGCGAAGGGGGAGCTTTCTGTGCTCTACGACTTTCAGAACCGCGAGAGGTTATTTCCAGGGGTGGTAAGCCTTCAAAAGTTTGCCGTCTTCGCTCTACAGAAGGGGGGCACGAAAGAACCCGTGCGTTTCGCCTTCTTCCTCACCCGCCCCGAGGGGCTGGAGGACCCCACCCGGGTCTTTACCCTTTCCCCCGAGGACTTCGCCCTCCTCAACCCCAACACCAAGACCTGCCCCGTCTTCCGCACCCGGCAGGATGCCGAGCTGACCCTGGCTATTTACCGCAGAGTACCTATCTTGTGGCGGGAGGAGCCGGAGGAAAACCCCTGGGGCGTGCGGCTTCGGCAGGGGCTTTTCAACATGACCTCTGACTCCCATCTCTTCCGCACCCGGGAGAACCTTCTGGCCCAGGACTTCCACCTGGCGGGGAACCGCTTCGTGAAGGAAGGGAAGGTCTACCTCCCCCTCTACGAGGCCAAGCTCTTCTGGCACTACGACCACCGCTTCGCCACCTTTGAGGGCGGGGACACCCGGGACGTGGAGCCTGGGGAGAAAGGGGATCCCGCCTTCCTTCCTCTGCCCCGCTACTGGGTGGCCAAGGAGGAGCTTGAAGCCCGCCTGCGGAAAGCAGGATGGGAGCGGGGGTGGATGCTGGGGTTCCGGAACATCGCCAGAGCCACCGACGAGCGCACAATCGTTGCTTCCCACCTCCCCCTCGCTGGCGTAGGGCACTCTGCCCCCCTGCTTCTCCCCTCTCTGGGCCTCCAAAGCCTCCTGCTGGAGGCCAACCTCTCCGCCTTGGTCCTGGACTACGTGGCCCGCCAGAAGGTGGGAGGAACCAACCTCACCTTCCACTACGTCAAGCAGTTCCCCGTCCTCCCCCCCTCCGCCTACGGGCCCCAGGACCTCCGCTTCATCGTCCCCCGGGTCCTGGAGCTTACCTACACCGCCTGGGACCTGGCCCCTCTGGCCCAGGACGTGTGGGAGGAGGCGGACGAGGACCTGCGCCGGGCCATCGCCCTCTGGCGGGAG
>BBBN01000196.1 GCA_001311585.1 Thermus sp. JCM 17653 | reverse complement strand
CTCTCAGGGCCAAGGCCCTCCAGGACTACCTCCTCTCCTTAAGGGAGGTCTACGCCCTTTACGCCCCCCTCCCCCGGTGCGCCTCTTCGTCCTCTCGGAAAGGGACTGGCGGGCGAGGCTCCCCTACCCCTACGGCCTCCCCTTCCAGCACGCGGGGCCGGAGGGGCTTTCCGTCTACGCCCCCCTCACCTACCCGGAAAGGCTCCTCCACCGCCTGCGGGAGGTCCTCCTCCCCCTGGGGCCTCCCCCGGGGGAGATCCCGGCCTTCTTGGACCTCAACCTCGGCCACGAGTACGCCCACGCCGTCCAGGTGGCCTGGAGGCTCCGCACCGGGGCCCGGTGGCTGGACGAGTTCTTCGCCAACTACCTCTTCCTCCTGGGGCTGCGAAGGGCCCGGCCGGACCTCGCGGAAACCCTCCTCGCCTGGAGCCGACACCTCGCCCGGCTCGCCCCGGAGAAAAGGCGGCTTTCCGACTACGAGCGGGGCCGGGGCAGTCTAGAAAGCGCCCTTTGGTTTCAGGCCCACTTTACCCTGAAGGCGGAGGAGCTTTGGCGTAAGGACCAGGACCGCCTCCTTAGGGCCTTCCTGGCGGCAGCCCCCCTGGACCGCAGGAAAGGCCACCGCCTTCTGCTGGAACTTTACCCGGAGCTCAAGGCCTGGTTCGCCCGCTTCAGCCTCAGGGGCGCACCCGGGGGGGCGTCTTCCCCTCGGCAAGGCCCTTGAGCCAGTCCAGGAAGCTCACCTCCCCCACCTTCAGGGTGTAGAGCTCGGGCCGGGGGAGGATACAGTGCTGGCTTCCCGGGGCAAGGTAGTAGGTGTAGTTGGCCTCCGAGGCGGGAGCTAGGACCGCCCTTTGGGCCTCCGTAGCCCACTCCCGGGCCGTGGCCTCGCTGGGGGCGGCCTCCTTCTTCATGAGGGCATAGAAGTAGATCTGGGTTCCGTCCAAAAGGGTGGTGTACTGGGCGAGGACCGCCTTGGGGTAGGCCTGGGCCAGGGCGCGGTAGATCTCCGAGACCTTGGGCGGGGAGGAAAGGCCGGGAAGCTCGGGGAGGCGCGGGTTCCAGACGGCAAAGCCCGGGAAGTCCCCCGTGACCACCCCCACCCCGGCGTCGCCGCAGACCGCGATCTGGGCGTTTTTTGTAGGTGGCGAGGACCTTGTCCGCCCAAAGCACCGCCCCGTAGGCCCCGGCGCTGCACCCCGTGACGAAGACCCGCTCGGGGCTCGTGTGGTTGCGGAAGACGTACTCCAGGGCCGCCTGGGCGTTCCTGGCCCCCTGGTGGTGGACCTTGAAGCCCCCGTAGTCCACCGTGGCCCGGCCCACGTGGAGGTCCCCCGTGCAGTAGGGGACGAAGACGTGGGTCCAGCCGAAGAAGGGGTTGGCCACGCTCATCCGGTTGTAGATGCCCTGGGCGAGGTAGAGCTCCTGCACGTCCACCCGCTTGCGGTAGGTGCGGCTTTCCGGGCCGCAGGTGGCCTGGTCCCAGCAGGCCCCGCCCCCCTGGAAGTCTAGGACCACCTTTTTGGGGTCCCCGGGGCTCACGTAAAAGCGGTAAGGAGAGCCGTCCGCGCAAACCCCCCCGGGCACCTCCACCGCCTTCCAGAAGGCCTCGAGGCCCTGGGCCAGGGCCAGGGTAAAGAGGAGCGCTAGGGCGATAAGCCGCTTCATCCTTTCACCTCCGCCGCCATTTTAAGAAGGTTCTTATACCAGGTCAAGAAAAAGCCCCGGGGTGGACCCCCCGGGGTCCCGTGGAACCCTCCTCAGAAGACGGCCTTGCGGAGGATATCCGTCACCGAAACGATGCCCAGGACCTCCCCCTGGATCACCGGGGCGCGGCGGATGCCGGTGTTGGCGAAGAGGCGGGCCACGTACTCCACCCCCAGGTCCGGGTTCACGGGGATCACCGGCTTGGTCATGATCTCGTGGACCTGGACGGTGCTCGGGTCCTTGCCGTAGGCGATGACCTTGTAGACGATATCCGTCTCGGTGACGATGCCGTAGGCGTCCTCCTCGTGGCGGCGGTCCACGATGAGGGCCCTAAGGCCCGTCTCCTTCATGAGGTTGACGGCCTCCTTCACCGTAGCCGAGCCCTGGATCATCACCACCTCGGTGGACATGATGTCCTTGGCCTTTTTCACGGCGCACCTCCTCGCCCGTGAGCCGTGGAAAGGAGCTGTGGGCGAAGAAAAGGATACCTCCTCGGGGTAGGGGCCCGCCAGGGACAAACGCCCTGGGTCTAGACCCATTCCACCCGGCTTCCCGAGGGGTGCTTGCGCACCCGGAGGCGGGCGGGAAGCCGTTCCGCCAGGGCCTCCACGTGGGTCACGATGCCCACCAGACGCCCCCGGGTGGGGAGGGCCTCGAGGATCCCCGCCACCTGCTCCAGGGCCTCGGGGTCCAGGGTGCCGAAGCCCTCGTCCAGGAAAAGCGCCCCAAGGCGCCCCCGGGAAAGCTCCTCGGAGAGGGCCAGGGCCAGGGCCAGGCTCGCAAGAAAGCTCTCCCCCCCGGAGAGGGTCTTCACCGGGCGCTCGGCCTCGGTCCAGAGGTCCAGGACCCAGTACTCGTCTTCCTGGATGCGCAGGCGGTACCGCCCTCCGGAAAGGGTGGAGAGAAGCCCATCGGCCCGCTCCACCAGGTGCCGCTGCCTGAAGCCCAGGAGGTAGGCGGGGAAGTTGTTTCCCTGGAGGTCCCAGGCCAGCTTTTCCCAGAGGGCCACCTCCTGCCCCACCTCCGCCAGGCGGGCCTCGAGGTCCCGCTTGCGCCTAAGGTCTTCCCGCAGGCTTTCCACCCGGGCCTCCTTGGCGCCGATCTCCCTGCCCAGCTCTTGGAGCCTTTCCTCCACCGCCCGAAGGCCCTCCCGGAACTCCCTCACCCGGGCCTCGGCCTCGTCGAGGGAGAGGGGGGAAGATGGGAGAGCTTCCCTAAACCCATCTCCACCTCGGCCCACTCCTTCTCGTGGGCCTGGACCTTCTTCTCCAAAGCCTCCTTGGCCTCGGGGGAGAGGGCGAGGGCCTTGGCCTCCTCCTCGGGCATGAGGCCCTGCACCGCGGCCCGGGCCTCCTCCAGGGCCTGGGCCTGCGTCTCCTTTTGGGCCTGAAGGCCAAAGAGGGTGCTTTGGACCCGGTGGACGGCTTCCTCCAAGTCCTTTAGCCTCTTCTCCTTGGCCTCCAGGTCCTTGACCCTGGCCTCCAGGTCCCTCAGGTACCGCTCCACCCCCAGGCCGCCGGTCTTCCCCTCTAGATACCCGTAAAGCCCCGCCGCCAGGCGGGCCTTCTCCTCCTGGAGGGCGGAAAACCTTCGCTCCACCTCCCCAAGGTCGCCCAGGCCCTCCTCGGCCACCCGTTTCCTCGAGGCCTGGACCTCCTCCGCCAGGGCCTGCACCTGGCCCCTCTTTTCCTTGTAGGCCTCCCGTAAGGCGGCAAGCCGTTCCTCCGCCTCCTTCAGTTTCCCTTCCAGGCCCTGGGGTCCTCGGGGAGGGGTTCGGGCCGGACCTCTCCCAGCCTTTCTTCCAAGGACTCCTTCTCGGCGAGGAGAGCGCCCCGCCCGCGCTCCACCTCCCTCAGGCGCCCCAAAAGCCCCTTCCTCTCCCCCTCCAGGTCCTTGGCGGGGGGCCTCTCCGGGAGGCGGTGGACCACCCCGCCGCAGAGGGGGCAAGGCTCCCCGGGGCGGAGGAGGTCGTGGTAGGCGAGAAGCCCCAGGCGGCGCTCCTCCTCCCGCAGGGCCTCCAGGGCCTCCCGCAGGGCCCCTTCCTCCCTTCCCAAGGCGGCGAGGGCCG
>BBBN01000195.1 GCA_001311585.1 Thermus sp. JCM 17653 | reverse complement strand
GCCCGGCTTTGGGCCGCATCCGCCCCAAGCGGGTGAACGAGGACATCGCCGTGCCCCGCTCGGCTGCCCCAGGTGGTGCGGGAGATTGAGGCCCTGGGAAAGGCCTTCGGCCTCGTGGTGGTGCAGTTCGGCCACATCGGGGACGGGAACCTCCACCCCAACATCCTCTTTGACCCCAGGAGGGAAAGCGAGGAAAAGGTGTGGGAGCTCGCCCACGAGATCGCCCGGGTGGCGCTAAGGCATGGGGGGGTGCTCTCCGGGGAGCACGGCATCGGCCTCATGAAGCGGGACTTCATGCTGGAGGCAGTGGACCCCGAGACCCTGGGGGCGCTCCGCCGGGTCAAGGAGGCGCTGGACCCCCTGGGCCTCTTCAACCCGGGCAAGGTTTTGCCCTAAATACCCCGCTTCTGGCTTTCGCCGCGGTGGGGCCCCAAAAGCTCTCTCCTAGCCCTATTTCGGGCATCCCGGGTTGCGAAACCCACGTGCGGGCACGGAGGGTTGCTTTTCACACGCCTTTCACCGCCAGGGGAAGAGAATGGGAACATGGAAGGGCTTTACCGGGCCCTTTACCTGCTTGCCTGGATAGGCCTTCCCCTGGGCGTGGGCCTCCAGCTCCTGGCCCGCCCTCCCAGGGGCTGGGAAGGCTGGGCCTACCCCCTTTTCGGCCTCCTCTTTCTGGCGGCCCTTAAGCGGGGACCCAAGGGGGCGCCCCGCTTGCTGGTCCACGTCCTGGGGTGCTACTTCCTCTTTGAGATGGCGCGGGCCCGGGAGGCCTGGTGATGGTGGGCTTCTGGTCGCCCTCCTTGTACCTGCTTTCCGCCTTCGCCTATCCCCTACCCTGGGCCCTCCTCGCGGGCGCTTTCTGGGAGGGGCTTTGGCCCTCTTCCCGCTCTGGCTGGGGCGCGGGGAAGGGGTCATTTACGGCCACTTCGCCCTGAGCCAGCCCGTTCTTCTGGCCTTGGCCCTCCTCCTCGCCCGCTTCCGGGAGCTTTACGGCCAGGCCCGCTTTTGGAAGGAGCAGGCCCTCACCGACCCCCTCACCGGCCTCCCCAACCGCCGGGCCCTGGAGATGGCCTTGGAGCGGGAGGCGGCCCGGGTGGCACGGGGGGAGGAGCCCTTTAGCCTGGTGCTTCTGGATCTGGACGATTTCAAGAGGGTGAACGACGAGAAGGGCCACCCGGAGGGGGACAGGCTCCTTAAGGAGGTGGGGCGCTATCTGGTGGGCCACGTGCGCAAGGGGGATCTGGTGGGGCGGTGGGGAGGCGAGGAGTTCGCTCTCCTCCTGCCGAAAACCCATGGAGAGCAGGCGGCGCGCTTAGCGGAGAGGCTTCGGGAGGGCCTAAAGGGCCTGGGGGTCACGGCGAGCCTCGGGGTGGCCACCTATGGGGGGGACCTTGCGGACCTCTACCGCCGGGCGGACCAGGCCCTCTACCGGGCCAAGGAAGGGGGCAAGGACCGGGTGGTCAAGGAAGGGGGCAAGGACCGGATGGTCCGGTCCACCGCGGAGCTAGGGTAGGCGGTAGCCCGCCCCCTGGAGCACCGCCCTCGCCCGTTCCTTTTCCTCCCGGGTGGCGAAGGAGAGGCGGAGGGCCCCCGCGGCCTCACGGACGGTGAGGACCTCTATGTCCTTGATGTTCACCCCGGCCTCGCCGAGGGCGGTGGCCACGCGGGCGATCTCCCCGGGGCGGTCCGGCATCTGGACCACGAGGTCGTGCATCTCGGGGAGGAGGCTACGGCGGACGATGGGGAGGCTGTCCCGGGTGCGCTTGGCCTCCTCCGCCGCCTGAAGCAGCCCTTCGGGCTCGTCCAGGAGGCCTTCCAGCTCCAGGAGGACGCCCCTAGCTCCTCTATGGCCTCCTTCAGGGCCTCCTTGTTCTCCACCACCATGTCCCGGCTCATCCTGGGGGACCCAGAGGCCACCCGGGTGAGGTCGCGGAAGCCCCCCGCCGCCAGGAACATGAGGAGGTCCCGATGGGGCTTCGCGCCACCATGCGGTTTAGGCGAGGGCCAGGAGGTAGGGGAGGTGGGAGACGCGGGCCACCAGCTCGTCGTGGAGGAGGGGGGGGACCTCGAGGGGGTAGGCCCCCAGGGCCTCCACCAGCTGGCGCACCCCTTCCTTGGCCTTAGGGCTCGTCCTCTCCGTGGGGGTGAGGACCCAGACGGCGTTCTCTAGAAGCCCCGCGTGGGCGTTTTCCACCCCCGCCCGTTCGCTTCCCGCCATGGGGTGCCCCCCGAGGTAGTGGGGGAGGAGGCCTTCCAAGAGGGCCACCACCTTCCCCTTGACGCTTCCCACGTCGGTCCAGAGGCTCTCCGGGTGGGCCCAGGGGGCGAGGGCCTTCCCCAGCTCGGCTAGCGCCCCCACGGGGGCCGCGAGGATCCCTAGGTCAAGCTCCCCCACCCAGGGGCCCACCTCGGTGTGCACCCGGTCGGCCACGCCCAGGAAGAGGGCCTTCTCCAGGGCCATGGGGTCCTGGTCGTAGGCGTGCACCTCCTCGGCCAGGAAGCGTTCCTTAAGCCTAGGGCCACGCTCCCCCCAAGGAGGCCCACGCCGAAGACGCCCACCTTGCCGAAAAGGGGCTTCATCCCAGGACGGTGGTGGAGAGGGTCTTGTCCAGGGCGGCCACCAGGCGGCGCACCTTGTCCATGAGCTCGGCGAACTCGTGCTCGTGGAGCTGTTGGGCGGCGTCGGAGAGGGCCTTTTCCGGCTCGGGGTGGGTTTCCACGATGAGGCCGTCGGCCCCGGCGGCGAGCCCCGCCAAGGCCAAGGGGATGACCCAGTCCCTCTTGCCCGCCGGGTGGGAGGGGTCTATCCAGACCGGGAGGTGGGTCCAGCTTTTGAGGACGGGCACGGCGGAGACGTCCAGGGTGAAGCGGGTGGCCTTCTCAAAGGTGCGGATGCCCCGCTCCACCAGGATGACCCGCATGTTGCCCCGGGAGAGGACGTACTCCGCGCTCATGAGGAACTCCTCCAGGGCCATGCTCATCCCCCGCTTGAGGAGGACGGGCTTGCCCACCTCGCCCACCGCCTGGAGGAGGGGGAAGTTCTGGGCGTTCCTGGCCCCGATCTGGAGGACGTCGGCGTACTCGGCCACGAGCTCCACCTGATCCGGGGAGAGGACCTCGGTGACGATGGGGAGGCCCGTTTCCCTTCTGGCCTCGGCGAGGATCTTTAGGCCCTCCACTCCCAGGCCCTGGAAGGCGTAAGGGCTCGTGCGCGGCTTGAAGGCCCCGCCCCGGAGCATGTGGGCCCCGTGAGCCTTCACGTAGCGGGCGGCCCTAAGGGTCTGCTCATGGGACTCCACCCCGCAGGGCCCCGCCGCCACCATCACGTGGCCGCCCCCGGTTCTCCCTGTGGGGAACTCCAGGACCGTGGGAAAGGGTTGGACCTCGAGGCTCGCCAGCTTCCAGGGCTTGGAGATGGGAATGACCTCGGCCACCCCAGGCAGGGCCCGGAAGTGCTCCATGAGCTCGGGGGTGGGTCCCCGGCCGATGGCCCCCACCAGGGTGGTCTCCACGCCCCGGGAGACGTGGGGCCGGTAGCCCACCTTCTCAATCTCCCGGATCACTTCCTGAAGCTCCTCCTCCGTGTGCCCCCGCTTCATCACGATCAGCATGGCTTCCCTCCCAAAAGCTTTGGGCGCCCCCCTTGGGGGGCGCCCTTTTCGCGGTATGGCCTACGCAGACCGCAGGGCGCCCCCGGCGGGGTAATAAAAGCCAAAGTAGCGCCCTAGGGTCCGCATAGTTGGCCTAGAGTCTAAAGGGAGGGAGGGGGTTCCGTCAAGACCC
>BBBN01000194.1 GCA_001311585.1 Thermus sp. JCM 17653 | reverse complement strand
CACCGGGCCCTGGTGCGGGCTGGGCTTCGCGACCGGGTGGAGATCTGGGCCGACGGCGGCCTGAAAACGGCCTACGACGTTTTGCGCATGGTGCTTTTGGGCGCGGACCGGGTGGGCATGGCCACCATGGCCATGGTGGCCATCGGCTGCACCATCTGCCGGGGGTGCCAGCTGGACACCTGCCACGTGGGCATCACCACCCAGATAGAGACGGTGGAGGAGGCCCTGGCCCACGGCCTCAAGCGCTTTGTCCCCCAGGACACGGAACGGGCGGTGGAGCAGCTTACCCGCTTCTTTGAGGCCAAAGGGGAGGCCT
The DNA here is from genome assembly GCA_001311585.1 of Thermus sp. JCM 17653. Taxonomy (GTDB): domain Bacteria; phylum Deinococcota; class Deinococci; order Deinococcales; family Thermaceae; genus Thermus. Next base: position 3,489 of record BBBN01000194.1, on the reverse strand, counting down.
TGCGGGAACTGGTGGCCGCCTTGGGGGCCCGCTCCCTTAGGGAGCTTCGGGGCCGGGTGGACCTCCTTTACCAGCGGGACCACCTGGAGGAACTGGACCTCGGCTACTTCTTCCAGCCGGTGGAGGAGCCCGAGTGGCTTAAGGACACCTCCGCCCACGTCCTCAGGAAGCCCCTGAACCAGCTCACCCGCACCATCACCGAGGTGGTGATGGCGGCCTACCAGGAGGGGAGCAAGCGCCTCCTTTTCCAGGAGGGCCCGGTGAACTCCACCGACCGGGCGCTGGGGGCCCACCTTTCCGGGGAGATCGCCCGGAGGCGCCTCTACGGCAAGGGCTTTGACGCCGAGGTAGAACTCCGTCTGGACGCGGGGAGCGTGGCCGGGAACGGCCTCGCCGCCTTCAACGTGGAAGGGGTGAAGGTGGTGGTGGAGGGCGGCGCCAGGATGGGGTGGCCAAGGGCGCTTTCGGCGGGACCGTGGCCGTCCTCAAAGGGCGGAACCCTTACGGGGCCTACGTGGACGGCTCGGTGGGCAAGAGCTTCGCCTACGGGGCCATCGGGGGGTTCTTGGTGGTGGAGGGGATGGCCGACAGCCGTTTCTGCATCCGGCTTTCCGGGGCGGACGTGGTGCTGGGCGGGGAGCCCGAGCGGCCCTTGCGGGACGACCTCGGCAACCTGGCCGCCCGGGCCCAGGCCAAGGCTTCGCCTTTGAGTACATGACGCGGGGCCGGGCCCTGGTCCTCGGGGACCCCGGGCCCTGGATCTGCTCGGGCATGACGGGAGGCCGGGTCTACCTGCGCCACTGGCCGGAGATGGGCCTCACCGAGGAGGCCATGAGGCGCCGCCTGGCCAAGGGGGCCAAGGTGGCGGTGAAGCCCCTGGACGCCCGTGGGGTGGAGGACGTGCGGGAGCTTCTTTCCGCCTACATCCGGGTGCTTAGGGAGGCCAAGCGGGAGGAGAAAGCCAGGAGGCTGGAGACCCTCCTGGAGGACCCTGCGCGGCACTTCCGTATGGTGGAACCCGTGGGCCAGCAGGTGGAGCAGGGGGTGAGCACGGAGTAAGCTTCGTGCAAGGGGCGTTTTCCTCGCCGACGGCCCGGCGTTCACGGGAACCCGGGTGCGCCTGGTGAAGGTCGGCCACGATATCACCCACGTGCCTCCTGGAGCTTACATGAGCACGGGTCCCCGCATGGCCCTCCTCAGCCCCGAGGATCCCGCCCACGCCCAGGAGGTGGCGCGGCAGGCGCTGGAAGCGGCCCGCCGGAGGCAGGATTCCGAAGCCTTGCGCCGCCAGGTGGCTACCCGGTTAGGTCTTAAAGAAGAGGCGTAGCGCCTTGGGTACCCAAGGCCCGGGGCCTTTCTAGACGACCGGGGGGGTGAGGAGGTACATTTGTTCCGTGGACCCCGGGGAGCTTTTGGAACTTCTCAAGCGCCGCACGGGCTTCACCGAGGCCCATGCCGCCTTCCTCAGGGAGCTCGGTGCGGTCATAACCCCCATCGCCCACGAGGTGGCCCTGGCCTTTTACGACTACCTGGGGCGGGACCCGGAGCTTGGCGCCATCTTCCACGCCGAGCCGGGGCGGGTGGAGCGGCTTTACCGGACCTTCGCCCGCTGGTACGGCGAGCTCTTCTCGGGGGTGTACGACCGGGCCTATGCGGAAAGGAGGCGGCGGATCGGCCTGGTGCACGCCCGCCTGGGCATTGGTCCCAAGGCCATGATCCCCGCCATGGGCATCGTCCAAGAGCTTTCCCTGGAGCACCTGCGCACGGCCCTAAGGGGGCATGAGGTCTACAGCGCCGTGGAAGCTTTTGAGAAGATCGTCGCCATAGAGGTGGCCCTGATTGAGGAGAGCTACCTCGAGGCCCTCTCCTTGGGCCTTTCCCTGGGCCACCGGGACCTCACCCAGGCCCTCAAGGAGGGCGCCTCGGCCCTTCTCTCCCGGGCTTAGGGCTCCTTGGCCAGGTCGTTGAAGCGCACGTGCTGGGCGTGGAACTGGAGCTCCACGGTCCCCGTGGGGCCATTCCTTTGCTTGCCCACGATGATCTCGCGATGCCCGCCTTCTCCGAGTGGGGGTTGTAGTACTCGTCCCGGTAGATGAACATGACCAGGTCGGCGTCCTGCTCAATGGACCCCGACTCCCTGAGGTCCGAGAGCATGGGCCGCTTGTTGGGCCTGGCCTCCACCGCCCGGGAGAGCTGGCTTAGGGCCACCACCGGCACGCCGAGCTCCCGGGCCAAGGCCTTTAGCCCCCGGGAGATGGCGGCGATCTCCTGTTGCCGGTTTTCTCCGCTTTTGCCTCCGCCGGGCCCCGACATCAGCTGCAGGTAGTCGATGACGATGAGCCCCACCCCGTGTTGGCTCCTGAGCCTCCTCGCCCGGGCGCGAAGCTCCATGAGGGTGAGGTCCGGGGTGTCGTCGATGAAGATGGGGGCCTCGGAGAGGCGGCCCGCCACGTCCACCAGGCGGGAGAAGTCCCGGTCCGTGAGCTGCCCGAGCCGCACCCGGTTCATGTCGATGCGGGCCTCGGAGCACATCATGCGCAGGGTCAGCTGGGCGGCGGGCATCTCCAGGGAGTAGATCCCCACCCCCACCCCTTCCTTCAGGGCGGCGTGCTGGGCGATGGTGAGGGCGAAGGCGGTCTTGCCCATGGCCGGGCGGGCGGCGATGATGTTCAGGGAGCCGGGGGAGAGGGTGCCGATGAGCTCGTCCAGTTCCTTGAAGCCGGTGCGCACCCCGGCTATCTCCCCTTGTTCTGGAAGAGGGCCTCGATGTGCTCAAAGGTCTCGTGGACCAGCTCCCGCATGGGCCGGGCCTCGGTCTCGGTCTGGGTGAGGGCCACCTCGAGGATCCGCTTCCCCGCTTGGTCCAGGATCTCGTCCAGGCTTCCCGCCTCCTCGTAGGCCAGGCGCATGGCCTCCCCGGCCGCCTGGATGAGCTTTCTCAAGGTCCACTTCTCGGCCACGATGCGGGCGTAGTGCTCGGCGTAGGCGGCGGTGGGGGTGGCCTCGGAAAGCTGCACCAGGTAGCTCACCCCGCCCACGCCCTCGAGCTCCCCTTTGCGGGAAAGCTCCTCGGCCAGGGTTACCAGGTCCACGGGCCTCCCCCCTGCCTCAAGGCCTGCATGGCGGCGTAGATCTTGCGGTGGGCCTCCATGTAAAAGGCCTCGGGGGAGGGGAGGAGGCTTTCCAGCTCGTCCATCACGTCGGAATCCAGGAGGATGGACCCGAGCACGCTCTGCTCGGCCTCGAGGCTGTGGGGGGGAATACGGCCCTCCGAACCCATAGACCCCACCAGGCTACGCCCGCCCCCCTTCCCTGCGCCAGGGTTCTTCCCTTGTGGGAAGGATTGGCTCTTTTCCGCTTCTCAGGGGGAGAGGGTAGGCTCTAAGGCGTGCGCTGGCTTCTCCTTCTCCTCCTCCTTTCCGCCTGCCGGGCCCAGGGCCTGCCCGAGCCCTACGCCGCCCTGGAGGGGGGCGGAAGGGAAGCCCTCCG
>BBBN01000193.1 GCA_001311585.1 Thermus sp. JCM 17653 | reverse complement strand
CCTTGGCGGCCACGGCGAGGCGGAGGGCCAGGGGTCGGCGAGGCCCACGTCCTCCACCGCCACCCGGATGAGCCTGCGGGCCAGGTACCGGGGGTCGGCCCCGCCCTGAAGGAGCCTCGCCAGGTAGTAGAGGGTGGCGTCCACGTGGCTTCCCCGCAGGGACTTGTGGAGGGCGGAGACCAGGTCGTAGAAGCGGTCCCCTTCCCGGTCCATGCCGAAGCGCTCCGCTCCCAGGGCCTCCCGCGCGCTCTTTAGGTCCACCCGGCCGAAGCTTGCGGCGAGCTCCAGGGTGTTCAGGGCGAAGCGGGCGTCGCCCCCGGCTGCCCTTGCCAGGAGCCTTAGGGCCTCCTCCTGGTAGGGCGTGCCGGGGAGGCCCCTCGGGTCCTCGAGGGCCCGCTTGAGGAGGGCGAGAAGATCGGCCTCGGTGAGGGGCCTCACGGGAAAGAAGCGGAGGCGGGAACGGAGGGCGGGGATGAGGCGAAGGCCGGGTTTTCCGCCGTGGCCCCGATGAGGGTGAGGAGGCCCGACTCCAGGTGGGGAAGGAGGGCGTCCTGCTGGGCCTTGTTGAAGCGGTGGATCTCGTCCAGGAAGAGGACGAGGCCCCCTTCCGCCCTGGCCCTCTCCACCGCCTGGCGCACCTCCTTAAGCCCCGCCTCCACCGCCGAGAGCCGGAGGAAGGGCTTTCCCACCCCCTCGGCGAGGAGCCGGGCCAGGGTGGTCTTGCCCGTGCCCGGGGGGCCGAAGAGGACCATGGAGGAGAGCCGCTTCGCCTCCAGCATCCGCCTTAGAAGCCCCTGAGGGCCGGTGAGGTGGGGCTGGCCCAGGACCTCGTCCAGGGTTTGGGGCCGGAGGCGCTCGGCCAGGGGCTCCACCTTCCATGGTAAGGGGGCCTGGGGTAGGCTTGGAGGGAATGCGGGCGCTTTTCCTTTTGCCGTGGGGCCTGTTCCTCCTGGGGCTCACCCCCTTGGCCAAGATGGACCCGTGGGGGAGGTGGGGCGGGGCCTGGGCCTCCTGCTGGCCGCCCTGCTTTTGGCGGCGGTGGGGAGCTTGTATTCCCGTTTCCCCGTGGCCTTTCCCGTGCAGCTCTCCTTGGTTTTGGGCCTTGGGCTTCTCGCCTTTCAGCTCTCCTTGGAAAGCGCCCTTCTCCTCACCGGCCTCCGGGCCCCTGAGTATGCCGCCACGGGAGGGGTGCTAGGGGCGGTGGCCCTGGGGGTGGCCTTCCTCTTGGGCACGGGGCGGGAGGCCCCCCTCCTTCCCCCCCTGCCGGGGGTGGGGACGCGGGAGGACCTCCTACGCCTGGCGGGGGCCCTGGAGGGCCTGGCCCTGAGGCGGCCTTTGGTCCTGGTCTACCTCGCCACCGCCGTCTCCCCGGAGGCCCTGGAAAAGGAGCTCCGCCGCGGGGACCTGGCTTTCCGGCTTCAGGGGGGGTACCTCCTGGTTCTCCAGGCGGGCCGCCCGGAGGATGCCTTGGGGCTTTTGAGGCGCCTGAAGGAGCGCTTTCCCCTCTCCGCCTACGCCGTGGAGCGCTGGCAGGGGGGGAGCCTGGAGAGGGTGCTGGCGCGCCTCGAGGCCGAGGCCCTCTTGCAGTTCTGAGTCCGGTGTAGCCCCCGGGGACTACACCGTTTGCGGGTGTACGGGAAGCCCCCTTACCTTGGCCTTTCCCTCCTCCCCAGGCCCTACCCTTAGCCTTAGGAGGTCCACCATGGAACAGGCCAAGGAGATCAGCCAGGCGTGGCAGGAGGCCCTGGAAACCTACGGGGAACGGGAAGAAGAGTGATACCACCCCGTGCTGGCTTGGGCCAGCATGGGGGCCTCGGAAAAGCTTTCCGGAGAGCGTAACCCCCCCGGGACCGAAGGCGAATGGCCGCCTTCGGCCCCGCCTTTACCTCCCCACCAGGCGCTTCCTCTGGGAAGGGTCCAGAACCTTCTTGCGCAGGCGGAGGCCCTTGGGGGTAACCTCCAGGAGCTCATCCTCGGCCAAGAACTCCAGGGCCTCCTCCAGGGAAAGCCTTCTTGGCGGGATGAGGCGGAGGTTCTCGTCGGAGCCCGCGGCGCGCACGTTGGTGAGCTTTTTGGCGATGGTGACGTTCACCTCCAGGTCGTTTTCCCGCACGTGCTCCCCCACGATCATACCCACGTAGACCTCGGTGCCCGGCTCAATGAAGAACTGCACCCGTTCCTGCAGGCGGTGGAGGCTGTAGGCGGTGGCCACCCCCGCCTCCATGGCCACGGCGCTCCCCGTGGCGCGGGTGGGGATGGGGCCAGCTTGGGGCCCGTAGCCGTGGAAGGTGTGGCTCAAAACCCCCTCCCCCCCGGTGAGGGAGAGGAAAAGGCTCCGGAAGCCAAACAGGGCCCGGGCCGGGACCACGAACTCCGCCCGCACCCTTTCCCCCACCTCCATGTGCACCATCTCCGCCCGCCTGGATCCCAGGGTCTCCATCACCGCCCCGAAGCGGGCCTGGGGCACCTCCACCACCAGGAGCTCGTAGGCTCGAGGCCGTCTTTCACGAGCACCCGGGGCTGGCCCACGCTGAACTCGTACCCCTCCCGGCGCATGGTCTCCAGGAGGATGGCCAGGTGGAGCTCCCCCCGGCCCCTGAGCTCAAAGACCTCGGGGGCCACCTCCTCCACCTGCAGGGCACGTTGGTGCGCAGTTCTCTAAAAAGCCTTTCCTTCAGCTTCTGCCCGGTGACGTGTTTCCCCTCCCGCCCCGAGAAGGGGGAGGTGTTGGCGCTTAAGGTGAGGGCCACGGTGGGCTCGTCCACCCGGAGGCGGGGCAGGGCCTCCGGGGCCTCCTTGGCGGCGACGGTGTCCCCGATTTCCGCCCCCTCGAGGCCCGCCAGGGCCACGATGTCCCCGGGGAGCTTTCCGCCACCTCTACCTGCTCCAGGCCCTCGTGGGTGTAGAGGGCGGCCACCCTGGCCGCCACCCTGCCCTCCTCCTTGAGGAGGACCACCTCCTCCCCCTTGCGCACCCGTCCCCGGAAGACCTTGCCGATGGCCACCCGGCCAGGTAGGGGGAGTGGTCCAGGTTGGCCACCAGAAGCTGGAAGGGGCCCTCTTCCCACCGGGGCGGGGGCACGTGCTCCAGGATGGCCTGGAAGAGCTCGGAGAGGTCCTCCCTGGGGGCCTCCCGCCAGGCCCGCCCCTCCCGCCCGACGGCGTAGAGGTAGGGGAAGTCCAGCTGCTCCTCCGTGGCCCCAAGGGCCACCATGAGGTCAAAGACCTGGCTCAGCACCTCATCGGGGCGGGCCTCCTTCTTGTCCACCTTGTTCAGGACCACCAGAGGCTTGAGGCCGGCCTCCAGGGCCTTCCGGAGGACGAAGCGGGTCTGGGGCATGGGCCCTCGGCGGCGTCCACCAGGAGGAGGACCCCGTCCACCAGGGAGAGGGCCCGCTCCACCTCGCCCCCGAAGTCGGCGTGGCCGGGGGTGTCCACGATGTTCACCTTGACCCCGTTCCACGTCACGGCGGTGTTTTTGGCCAGGATGGTGATGCCCCGCTCCTTCTCCAGGTCAAAGGAGTCCAGGATCCGTTCCCCCTCCTCTTTGGAGAGGGCCTTGGCCTGGCGGAGCATGGCGTCCACCAGGGTGGTTTTGCCGTGGTCCACGTGGGCGATGATGGCGATATTCCGAATCTCCATGGGCGCACCAATCCCCCCACTCTACCACGGGAAGGCCCTTAGGATAAGGGTATGCGGGTGGCGACCTTTTCCCTGGTGGCCCGGGATCCCGAAACCGGGGATTTGGGCGTGGCCGTGGCCAGCAAGTTCCTGGCGGTGGGGGCGGTGGTGCCCTTCGCCCGGGCCGGGGTGGGGGCC